>NZ_VWWM01000062.1:0-43540 GCF_011752945.1 Paraburkholderia sp. Cy-641 | reverse complement strand
AGGCGATCCGCCATCACGATGCCGACTGGGAAGGGTATCGGGACCGCCAGCGCCGCATCATCGCGCGCTATCTGTCGACGAACGCCGAAGTCGTGGCGCGCTATGACGGGTTGCTGCTGCAGCTGGACAGCAGATAAATGGCTGGCTTGAAAAGCCGGGAGACCAGCGTGACCCGGACCAGGAGCCGTTCGCAGCGTCGGTGCATACTTCATCGCTGTATCAGTGCCGTTTCACAAGACGCGCACTCCAGCAATCCAACCTTATCGCGACAAAACCGTTTTTGCCCGCTATTCTTCCGGCTCATTCTGCGTCTATGAAAGCCCCTTCCCCCTACTTGTTCCCTCGACATCGATGATCGGCGCAAGCCGCGCGGCGACGCGCAAGAGCTTCGCATCCTCATGCCCGGCACCGATCAACTGTATACCGACCGGCAAACCGTTTGGTCCCGTCGTGCACGGCACGGCCAGGCAAGGCACATGCAGCAGCGACCACATCGCGTTGAACACCGCTTCGCCAGTGCTTGCGTGGCCGTGCGGCGCCTCACCTCGCGCAGCCGGCGTGACCAGCACGTCGTAATCGCCGAACACGCGGTCCAGCTCCGCGCGGCAGTGTTCGGCGACGCGATACGCATGCCGCAGAACCTCAGGCTTATCGAGCCGGTCCGGTGACAATCGTTCGAGCATCGCAGGATACATGCTGTCGCGGCGGCTTTCGAGCAGGTCGAGAAACGCGGCGGCGCCCTCGGTTTCGATCACGGTCAGATGCGCGGCCGACATGTCGTCGAACGCTGCGGGCAGCGTCACATCGGCGATCGTCACACCGGCATCACGCAGGCGTTGAGCGGCAGCTTCGAGCGCACGCTCGCCGGCGGGTTCGATCGACGGCCATTGCGGCGAGCGGCAGATGCCGACGCGCAGTCCGCGCAACGGCGCGTCATCCTCGGGAGCGGCGTCGGCACCGGGCGGCAGCAGACGGAACACCTGCGCGACGAGCGCGAGATCGGCAACACTCCGGCCATACCAGCCGACCGTATCCAGACTGACCGCAAGCAGCTTTACGCCCTCGGCGCTGACGCGGCTCCACGTCGGCTTCAACGCATACACGCCGTTGAACGACGCCGGCCGGATCAGCGAGCCGCCTGTCTGCGTACCGAACGCAAACGGCACCTGCAGATCGGCCACCGCAGCGGCGGAACCCGCCGACGATCCGCCTGGCGTATGCGCGGCATTGAGCGGATGCGTGGTTGCCGCGACGCGCCCGAACGCGGCAAATTCGACCGTATCGGTCTTGCCAAGCAGCACCGCGCCAGCATGGCGCGCACGCGCGACACAGGCAGCGTCATGCACGGGCTGGTTGCGCTGGAAAGCGGGCGAATTGTGCGTGGTCGGCAGATCGGCGGTATCGATCATGTCCTTCACGCCGAACGGCAGGCCCGACAACAGCCCGCGCGCGCCGTCGCGACGACGTTTGTCCTGCTCGCGCGCGGCCTGCACCGCCCGTTCGCGGTCGATCGCGAGCCACGCCTTGACCACCGGATCACGTGCGTCGACCCGTTCAAGGCACGAGCGCATCAGCGCCTCACTGGTCAGGTATCCTTCACGAATCTGTCGGGCGGCTTCAGCCGCGGAAAGCTGGTGCGGTTCCATGAATACTCCTTGTCCCTATTCAACCGGTTGGACTCACGCAAAGCCGTAGAGCGCCGCGGGATGGTCGACGAGAATGCGCGTGCGCATCGCCCGGTCGGGTACCCAGCGGTCGAGCAGCGACCGCAACGCGACCGTATCCGCGTTGCCGTGCTCGGTGACATGCGGCCAATCGCTGCCCCAAACGAGCCGCTCGGGCGCCTCGCGTACGAAGGCCTCGGCGACCCGCGTCGCGTCCTCGTACGGCGCGCCGGTCAGCGTGTTCAGATAGGCGCCGGACAGCTTGAGCCAGCAGCGCTCGCGCGCGAGCAGATCAGCGACGACGCGAAATGCCGGATGCGCGGCGCCCTGCTGCGGCGCGAGTCGCGCGAGATGATCGAACACGATCATGCATGGCAGACGGTTCAGCACGTCGCGATGCTCGACGATCTGATCGCCGGACATATGCAATTGCACATGCCAGCCCAACCCGGCGATGCGCGCCGCGAGCGGCTCGAGCATATCGACCGTCATCACCGTATCGCGTGCGTTCCAGACGCTAAAGCGCAGCCCGCGCACGCCACAGGCGTCGAGTTCACGCAAGGCGGCAAGCGGCGTGTCCGGCGCGACCACCGCGATGCCGCGCGCCGCGCCGCCGAACTGCGCGATGGCATCGACGAGGCAGGCGTTATCCGTGCCGTAGCGCTTGGCCTGTACGATCACCGCACGCGTCGTGCCGATCTTGCGCTGCACACAGCGATAGTCGTCGACAGTCATGCCGGTCATCGGTGCTCCGTTGCCGGGCTGCTCGGGAAAGCGCGGATCGTAGATGTGCAGGTGGCAATCGCACGCGCCTTCGATAGACCCACTCATGGTTTCGGATGCCTGAAGATTCATCGTCACGTTTTCTCCGGTTGATGCGCCCGCTCTGACGGGCGTCCGGTCAGCCTCATCAGCTCAGTTGCCGCCCGCGCGTTTCCGGCGAGATCAGCACCATCCCCCACGCGAGCAGGAACGCGACCAGCGTGGTCAGCATGCCCATGCGGAAACCGCTCGCCGAGGTGGCCAACGCGCCGATCAGATACGGCGCGATCATGCCGCCGATGCGGCCGCCGTTGTAGGCAATGCCCATCGCGAAACCGCGCGCGCTGGTCTTTGGCACCAGTTCGGCGGCGAACGGCCCCATGCCCGCGAACAGGCCGGTAATGCCCATGCCCGTGAAGAAGCTCGCGACCATCACCGTCGTTTCGCCGCTGCCGGTCACGAACGCGAACACCGCGATCGCGCCGATCAGCAGATAGATCGAGAAGGTTGGCTTGCGGCCGATGCGATCCACAAGCAGCGCGAACACCGCGAAGCCGAAGATCGAGCCGAGCTGCTGCGCGAACGTGAAGCTTAAGCTGTGCACGAAGTTGAAGTGCTTGACGGTCAGCAGGAACGTCGGCGTCCACGTGAAAACTGCCCAGTACACGTACTGCACGAAGAAGATGAAACCGAACGCCTTCGCGAGTCCGCCGAAGTTGCCAGGGCGCAACAGATCGCCGATCTGTCCGCGCTCGCCGCCGGATTGCGCGCGCGATTGCCATACCGGCGATTCGGGTGTGCGGCGCGCGATCGGATACAGCAGCACGATCGGCAATACACCGAGGCCGTACACCCAGCGCCAGCCGCCGTGATCGAGGCCGCCCGAGAGGTTTGAAATCAGCGCCACCACACCGATCGCGAGCAGCGAGCCGAGCGGCAGGCCGAACTGCATCATCGCACCGCCCTTGCCGCGATGCTCGGGCTTCCATGTCTCCGCGACCAGCGCGGCACCCGCGGTCCACGCGCCGCCCATACCGAGGCCCGCAAGCGTGCGCAGCACCGCCAGTGAAACCGGGCCTTGCACAAACGCGGTGAGCCCAGTGAAGATCGAATAGACGAGAATGGTCAGCATCAGTGTGCGCACGCGGCCAATGCGATCCGCCACCCAGCCGAACGCGATACCGCCGACGATCAATCCCGCCGCGGCGATACTGCCAATCGCCCCCGCCTGCGCACGCGTCAATGCGAAGTACGCAATGAAGGCAGGCACGGTCAGCGAGAACACGAAGATCTCGTAGACCTCGAACAGCCAGCCGAGCCCCGCGAGTGCAAGCACGCGCCACGCGCCGCTTGTGACCTGCCGATACCATGCGACCTGACTGGCCGGTCTGGCATCCGTTGCGGATGGGTGCGGAGTCTGGTCCTCCTGTGCGTGCTGCTGCATGCTGGTGTCTCCTGGGGTGCTCTTGACAATCGGGGTCTTCGTCGTACCCATCCTGCTCATGCGGCGCGTTGTATGTGTTGTCGCCGTCCTTGCCCTGAATCAGCCTGCTCTCGCTTCGGTATCCTCATAGGTCGCCGCCATATAGGTCTCGACGATACTCGGCAGATTCATTAATACATGCTCGCGCTTAAGCGCCGCCGCCTGCGAAAAATCACGCGCCTTCAACGCCTGCATGATCTTCTTCGTGTATTGCAGCGAGCGGCTCTTGTCGAGCCTGCGCGACAGCAGGTTATAGCGCAGCGGCTCAGCGGTTTCGTAGAGCCGGTTTAGCGCGTCCTGCAATGGCTTGTTGCCGAGAAACCGCGAACTGGCGTCATAGAAATTGCGGATCTCCTGCACGTACTGTCCGACATTGCGGGTTTCGAACGCCGACGCCATGCGCTGATGACACTCGTTCATTTCCTTCAGCAGCGGCTTCAGATCGTCGATTTCGCCGAGACTTAGCATCGTGTAGCTTTGCAGCTCGGCGCGCAGCAGGTACATATCGCGTATTTCACGCTCGCTGTACAACGTCACGCGAAAGCCGCGCCGCTGGATATGGCTAACCAGACCGCTTTGCTCCAGCAGACGCAAGGCCTCGCGGATCGGCCCACGGCTGCTGCCATAGCGCCGCTCCAGATCCTGCTCGCGCAGCGGCTGGCCGGGCCGGAACGTGCCGTCGATGATCGAGCGGCGAATCTGTTCCTTCAGAAAATACGGGATGGTGCCCGGAATCGATACCTGCTCCATCACCCGGCATCCTTGTTGACAACGATGCCGGCCGATGCGAGCACCTCTTCGGTATGCTCGCCGAGCCTCGGCGCGGCGCGTTGCGCGGCAAGCGGCACGGTGCCGAAGCGAAACGGACGCGCGAGTCCGCGATACGGGCCGGCGTTGTCATGCTGGTAGGTTTCCACGAGCCCTTGAGCGAGTACCTGCGGATGATCGAACATGTCCTCGATATCGCGCGCGGCCGAGCAAGGCACCCGTTCGCCGAAAATCAGCTCCCATTCCTGCGCCGAATGCGCGCGTAACGCGTCGCGCACGACCGGCACGATTTCGTCCGCGTGCTCGGCGCGCTTTCTGACGGTGTCGAAACGCGGATCGGCGGCGAGCTGCGGACGCCCGATCAGTTCGCACAGCGCAGCCCAGAAATGCGGCGTGTTGGCCGAAAGATAGATGCTGCCCTCACCCGTTGGATGCAAACCGGTGATACCGCCCGAGCGCATGTCGCGAAAGCATTCGCGCGGCTCGCTGTCCGCCCATACGAAGCGCGCGGATTGCATCGCGAGCGCGCTTGCGAGGAGCGACACGCCGACATACTGTCCGTGCCCGGTGCGTTCGCGCGCATACAGCGCCGAAGCGACGCTCGCGGCAAGCATCGCTGCCGCGTAATAGTCGACCACCGATCCGTATACGATCTCCGCGTCGCCCGGCGCCCCTTGCAGCGAACAGATGCCGGACATCGATTGCAGCACCTGGTCGTAGCCGGCCTTGTCGCGCATCGGCCCGGTATCGCCGTAACCGGTGAGCGCACAGTAGATCAGACGCGGGTTGCGCTCGCGCAGCGAGTCATAGGCGATGCCGAGCTTGGCCGGCACGGCCGGGCGAAAGTTATGCACCAGCACGTCCGCCTGATCGACGAGCTTCATCAGCGCGTCGTGCCCCGCTGCCGTTTTCAGGTCGAGCACGATGCCGAGCTTGCCGCGATTCACGCCGAGAAAGGCGCGGCTTTCCCGCGGCAGCGTGGAGGGGTAATTGCGCAAATTGTCGCCTTGCGGCGGCTCGACCTTGATGATCTCGGCGCCCTGATCTGCAAGCAGCGTGCACCCGTATGGACCCGCGATATAGGCGCTCAAATCCAGCACCTTGATGCCGGCGAGCGGTCCGGCGGAGTGATCGGCGGTGGCCGGCGTGGCGGCGGATTCGTGCGATGAAGACGTCATGTTGAACTGTGTAAGAGGCAACTGCGGGCAACTGCGCGGTGAATACCAAGCAGCCCGAAGCAGCCGTGGGTCAGCCGCAAAAACGATGCGCCGGTCGCCGGGCACGAAAACAGCACTCGTGGTTGTGCGGAACACGGTACCAATGTAGAGTACAGAAAATAAATTGTCTACAATTTTTGAGCGAAGCCAACCATGTCATCGAATGCCGGCCATCTACTGATGCGCAGCAAGCTGTTCGTCCCCGCGTCACGTCCCGAACTGTTCGCAAAGGCCATGCAAGGCCCTGCCGACGCGATTTCATTCGATCTTGAGGACGCCGTCGAGGAAAGCCGCAAGGCCAGCGCGCGCGGCACGTTGCGCCAGTATCTGTCGACGCCCGAGGCCAGCGCGGCCGGCAAGACGTTGATCGTGCGCATCAACGCAATCGACACGCCCCACTTTGCCGACGACGTAACCGCGTGCACGCAAGACGGCCTTCATATGCTGAATCTGCCGAAGGTCGAAGATCCGGACGCCGTGCGCCAACTGGCGGCGAGGCTCGATGCGCTCGAACGCGAGCGCGGCATCGCGGCGCCGATCGGCATTCTCGCCAACATCGAATCGCCGCGAGGATTGCGTCACGCAGCGCAGATCGCGCTCGCGCATCCGCGTGTAAGAGGCTTGCAGGTCGGCTTCGGCGACCTGTTCGGGCCGCTTGGCATCTCGCAGCGCGACACCGCCGCGTTGCAAACGGTCCGCTTGCAGGTACGGCTCGCGGCGGGCGAAGCCGGCATCGAAGCCTACGACGGCGCTTTCGTCGATATCGCGGACCCAGAAGGATTCACGGCGGACGCGAAATCCGCGTTCGCGCTGGGCTTCGCCGGCAAGAGCTGCATCCATCCAACCCAGGTCGCACTCGCCAATGACGCGTTCCGCCCCAGCCAGGAAGAAGTGGATCATGCGCTGCGCGTCGTCGCCGCGGCAAAAGAGGCCCTCGGCGAAGGCGTCGGCGCGTTCAAAGTGGACGGCAAGCTCGTCGACGGACCATTCATCACACGAGCGGAAAAACTCGCGGAGTTGGGCCGCGCGCTCGGCATGGCGTGATGAGCCCGCAGCGGGCAATCGATCGCGTTGCCGGCGTTGTCAACTGCACGGTACAGATATTTCCACTGCCCCCTCACCTTTTTATATAGGTCTCCTCGAAAGATTGCGACGTCATCCCCATACTTCGTCGGGCAGTGGTAGGCCTGCGAGATCGGCGTCGGTGAGCGGGCCGTCAGGCGCAATGCCGTGGCTCTCCAGCATCAGCATGATCTGGCGCGTGTGTTGCGTCGCGTGCCATGCGGTGCGCTCCAGTACTTCGTGAAACGGCCGCGTGCCGTAATACGTCGAAACCGTATAGTTCACGTCCGGGTCTTGCTCCGCAGCCCACCACGCATCGAAGCGGCGATGCACGTCGTCGCCCCAGCGCGCGATATCGTCCGCCGTCCATGTTTCGGGCGGCACCTCGTCGAAGCTCTCGAAGCGCAGCGCGATGCCCTGCGATGCTTCCATCCCCATCCCGGCGATGCGATACACGTGATAGCAAAGCTGTGCCGGCGTGCGCCGCCGGTTGCGGAACGGCTCGTTCAGCTGTTCGGGCGTGAACTGATGCACGTAGCGCGAAACGGCGCTCATCACGTGGTCGAGCCGCTGCACCAGCACGGCGGCGGGCAACGGATCGGCGAGCGTCGTGCGCAGGTCGAGAAACTTCACGACATCCTTGAGCGATTGCGCGAGCGTGTAATGCTTGCCGATCGACACCACCGGCACGCTGCGCACGCCCAGTTCGAACAGCTCGGCCTGCGCGCGCGGATCGTTGTGCACGTCGCGCGATTCGTACTCGATGCCCTGCTGCGTCAAAAATTCCTTGGTGCGCAGGCACGACGAGCAGCCGGGCTGCCAGAAGACCTTGATGCGCACGCCAGTCGCGGTATCAGACATGGATCCCTCCATTGCAAAAGCTTGCTTCGGGCCTGCGTGCTCCTGTCCCGCACGCTGGCGGCCCGACCGGTTGAAGCGAAAGTTCAGGCGAGCGCCGCCTGCTTGCCCTTCGCGAGCACGGCCATCGCGTCGGCGCTAGTCATGAGGTCGGCATACTTCTGGCCCATGTCGAAGAGGCTCTGCTCGTGCGGCGCCTGCGCGCGGTCGCCCACGCAGTCGGTCACGACGATCGGACGCAGCCCGTGCGCGGATGCATCGACGACGCTCGCGCGCACGCAGCCGCTCGTCGTGCAGCCGGTGACCAGCAGCGTGTCGATGCCCGCAGCCATCAGCCACGACGCGTAGTTGGTTCCGAAGAACGCCGACGAATGGCGCTTTCTCGATACGTATTCGCCGTCGAGCGGGCTGCACGACGACACGATCCGCGTGTCCGGCGCGTCCTCGGTGAGCTCGCGCAGACGCGGCACCTTCTCGCCGAACGTGCCGATATCGAAGCCGCCTTTCTGCGCGGCGAAGTACACATGCGAGACCGGCATGGCCTGCCGGCGCGCGAAGGCGAGCAGCTTCGCCGTCTGCGCGATGGCGTCGTTGATGTTGTAGCCGCCGAAGCCGTCCTCGCGCGTGAAGCCTTCCTGGAAATCGATCACCAGTACGGCCGTCTTGCGGCCGAAACCGAGCGATTGCCCGAACTTCTGTTTGACGAAGATATCCGTATCCGACATGTCGACCTCGGCAAGAGAGAGTGAGAGTTGCGGCGGGGATCGGGAACGGCGCGCCGGCCTCTCACCGAAAATTGCATGCAAAAAATAAGAATGTCAACATCAAAACCAACTCTGGATTTGTATGATTTGGTTAGCCACTCCAATAAAAGCTATAAAAACAGAACAAAAACCAGTTAACAAATAGAATTGGATTAAATATCCGTACAAACCACAAGAATCACTTCCTGTCGACACCCTGGATTGGTGTTTTGGAGACCTTGCCCCGCGAATTTTTGTATGCGATTCTGATCTGGTGCTCTCCCGACCGATTCGATCGCTCTCCGACCGGTGTTTGCCATGACCACAAAAGCCTCGTGCCACAGCCTTTCCCGTCGTCAATTCACCCTGGGCGTCGCGGGGGCCGCCGCGCTGAATCTGGTGGCGCCGCTCGCCCAGGCGCAGGGGCAGCCGAAACTCCTGCGCGTGCGCCTCGGCTCGGACATCGCCAATCTCGATCCGGCGCATATCTTTCAGGTCGAAAACCAGACCGTCGCGACGCATATCTACAGCGGACTCGCGCGCTATGACGAGGCGACCAACAAGATCGTCCCGGATCTTGCCTCGAGCTGGGACGTCTCGCAGAACGGCACGGTCTACACGTTCCACCTGCGCAAGAACGTGCAGTGGCACAAGAACTTCGGCGCGCTCTCCGCCGACGACGTGCGGTTCTCCTTCGAGCGCGTGCTCGATCCGAAAACCGGTAGCAACTATGTCGGGCAACTCGCCGCCATCGCGAAGATCGATACGCCCGACGCAAACACGGTCGTCATCACGCTCAAGGCGCCGAACTCGGGCTTCATGCATAAGGTCACCAACCTGAATCAAGGCTGGATCGTGAGCCGCAAGGCCGTCACCGAGATGGGAGATCGCAAGCACGCACTGAATCCCGTCGGCACGGGGCCGTTCGTCTTCGAAAGCTGGACGCCGGGGCAGGAAGTGCGCGTTTCCGCCAACAGGAGCTATTTCGGCGGCCCGCCGAAAGTCGATGGCGTGCTGTTCCGCGTGATCCGCGACGAGAACGCGGCGGCCACGGCGCTCACCAACGGCGAGATCGATATCTTCTTCGCGCTGCAGGAGCCGGGCGTGATCGCGCGCCTGAAGGACGACCCGAACGTGAAGGTGCACGACCGCCCCGCCGATCACACCATCAACTTCGTGCTCAACATGACGCACAAACCGCTCGACGACCTGCGCGTGCGTCAGGCAATCATGTACGGCATCAACCGCGACGCGATCATCGCCGGTCTCTTCAAAGGCACGAAAGGCCCGGCGTACAGCGTACTCACGCCAGCCTTTCTCGAATACACCGAGGATGTACCGAAATACGCCTACGATCCCGCCAAGGCGCGCGCGCTGCTCGCCGCAGCCGGGCAGACGGATTTTTCGATGGATGTCATCGGCGTGGGCTTCAGTCCTTACGACAAGATCGTCGTGCCGATTGCGAGCGACCTGTCGGCCATCGGCATCAAGACGCGCATCCAGGTACTCGAACGCGGCGCGTACCTGCAGGCGCGCTCGGGCGGCAAAATCCCGACCGCGATCACCGGCGTGGTCGGCGCGCCCGATCCCGACAACCCGATCATCTCGATGCTCGCGAAGTCATCGTTTCCGCCAGGCCTCAATACCTCGCATTACGCCGGCGTCGACGACCTGATTGCGAACGCCGCAGCCGCACAGGACGAAGCGGCACGCAAGGTCGCGTATCAGAAGATCCTGCAGAAGAGCATGACGGACCTTCCGTTGATCCCCCTGTATGCGGACCGGCTGTTCATCGCGCATTCGAACAGGGTTCAGGGCTTCGTGCAGAACTCGCTATTCACGATGAACTCATATCCGGTCTCGCTCGCCTGAGAGGACACCCGCAATGGGACGCTATCTGGCCAGACAGACGCTGCACCTCGTCGTCACGCTTGCCGGCATTCTCACCGTGACGTTCTTCCTGGTCCGCATGATTCCGGGGGACCCCGCGCAATACATGCTCGGCGATTACGCCACCAACGATGCGCTCGCCGCACTGCGCGAGCAGCTCGGGCTGAATCACTCGCTGCTCGTGCAGTACGGGCTGTTCATCGGGCACGTGCTGCACGGCGATCTCGGCACTTCGGTCGTCACCGGCCGACCGGCGCTGCTGGAGATCGTGCAGAGCCTGCCCGATTCGGCGATTCTCGCGGTCGCCGGCATGACGATCGCCGTGCTCGTCGGCGTGCCGCTCGGCATCGTCACGGCGGTGCGGCACGGCAGTTTCATCGATATCGCCGTGATGCTCGTCGCGCTCGCGGGCATTTCATTCCCGGTGTTCTGGCTCGGGCTCGCGGGCATCCTCGTGTTCGCGCAGCATCTGAAATGGCTGCCCGCGCTCGGCTCGAGCTCCGGCGGCGGCTTTATCGAAGCGCTCCGGCATCTGGTGTTGCCCGCCGCCGTGCTGGGCGTGTCGGTGGCGGCGTATATCGCGCGGCTCACGCGCTCCGCGATGCTCGAAGTCATCGGCCACGACTACATCCGCGTGGCCCGCGCGATGGGCGTGCGCGAAAGCACCATCGTCTGGCGGCTCGCGTTCAGAAACGCGCTGGTGCCCGTGCTGTCGATCATCGGCGTGACCTTCTCGTATTCGCTCGGCAGCGCGATTCTTATCGAAGTCGTGTTCAGCCGGCCGGGCATTGGCACGACCATTCTCAAGGCGGTCAGCTCGCGCGATTACCCGCTCGTGCAGGCGGGCGTACTGGCGCTCGCGGTGATCGTCGTGCTCGTCAACACCGCGCTCGATCTGCTCTACGCGGCGGTCGATCCGCGTCTGCGCACGCGTTGATCGAACGAGGACCCGCCGATGAACTCGCCCGCCGCTTCCCTCAACCCCGCGCACCGTAACGGCAACGCTTCGTGGCGCCGCTATGCACGTCATCCGGGCTTCATGACGGGGCTCGTGATTCTCGCCGCGATGGTCGTCATCGCGCTCGGCGCGCGGTGGATCGCGCCCTACTCGCCCGTCGCCGCCGACATGACCAACACGCTCGCGGCGCCTTCCGCCGCGCACTGGTTCGGCACGGACCAATATGGCCGCGACGTGCTCTCGCGCCTCGTCTGGGGCACGGGCATTTCGCTGCAAGTCGCGTTCTCGGTCATGGTCATTTCCATCGTGCTGGGCGTCGCGCTCGGCTCGGCGGCCGCGTTCTTCGACGGCTGGCTGGCGCGCGTGCTGGTCGCGATCATCGATATCCTGCTCGCGTTTCCGGGCTTTCTGCTGGCGCTCGCACTGGTGGCCGCGCGCGGCTCGTCGCTGAGTTCGGTGATCTGGGCGATCGCCATCGCGTTCGCACCGCGCGTCGCCGCCGTCATGCGCGCGGTCGTGCTGACGATCAGGCCGCGCATGTTTATCGAGGCGTCGACGTCGATCGGCATGGCGCGCTGGAAGATCCTGTTTGTGCACGTGGTTCCGAACAGCCTGCCGCCCGTGATCGTGGTCGCGACGGTCGGTGCCGCGAACGCGGTGCTCGGCGAGGCCGGTTTGAGCTATCTCGGTCTTGGCGTCCAGCCGCCCGCGCCGACGTGGGGCAACGTGATCGCCGACGGTCAGGGCTTTCTCGCCTCGCATCCGATGATCTCGCTCTCGGCGGGTGCGTGCATCGCGCTGCTCGTCATCGCCTTCAACCTGCTCGGCGACGGACTGCGCGACACGCTCGATCCGCAGATGCGCCGCCGCGCCGACGCGAGGACGTTATGAACAGCAGCCTGCCGGCCGTCTTCCGGATCCCGCGACGCCACGCGCCTGCCGACGCCGCCGATACATCGGGCAGCATCCGGACAGGCGAGACGCGCATCGATCCGGAAGCCGTTTTAGAAATCGACGGAATACGCACCGTATTTCCGGGCGCAGTCGTGGTGGACGATGTGTCGCTGAGCGTGCGGCCGGGGCGCACGCTCGCCGTGGTCGGCGAGTCCGGCTCGGGCAAGTCGATGACGTTTCTTTCGGCACTCGGGCTCGTCGCGCCGCCGGGGCGCGTGACGCACGGACGCGTGCTGCTCGATGGCGTCGATATCGCCCGGCTCTCCGGCGAGGCGTTGCGGCGCGTGCGCGGCGCATCGATCTCGATGATCTTTCAGGATCCGATGACCGCGCTCAATCCGGTCTTCACCATCGGCGAGCAGATGACGACGCTCCTGCGCGCGCACGAGCGCGTGAGCCGATCGGCGGCGCGGGCGCGGGCGGCGGGGCTGCTGGAACGCGTGCGCATACCCGAGGCGCGCGCCCGGCTCGACGCCTATCCGCACGAGTTGTCGGGCGGCATGCGCCAGCGCGTGCTGATCGCGATGGCCGTGGCGCTGCGCCCCAAAGTCGTGATCGCCGATGAACCCACTACCGCGCTCGACGTCACCGTGCAGGCGCAGATCCTCGACCTGCTCGCGGACCTGCAGCAGAAAACGAACATGGCGATGGTGCTCATCACGCACGATCTCGGGCTGGTGGCGCGCTACGCGCAGGATGTCGCGGTGATGTACGCGGGCCGCGTCGTCGAGCGCGGTTCGCTGGAGCGCGTGTTCGGCGCGACGCGGCACCCTTATACGCAGGCGCTGTTTCGCAGCATTCCCGATCTCGAAGGCGAGCCGGGTTGCGCGCTGCGTGCGATCGAAGGCAATCCGCCCGATGTCGCCGCCCTGCCCGCCGGCTGTGCGTTCGAGCCGCGCTGCGCGATGGGACGCGGCCGCGCGAACTGCGGCTCGATGCGGCCGCCGCTCGTCGAAACGGACGCCGCCGCGCATGTCAGCGCGTGCTTTTTCTGGCACTCGCTTGCCACGACGGGGAGCGCATGATGCTGTTCCAGATCGATGCCGTGAGCCGCAGCTTCGGTGCCAAGCATTCGCTTTTGCAACGCAGGACACCGGTGGTGCAGGCGGTCGACGGCGTGTCGCTGCATCTCGATGCCGGCGAAACGCTCGGTCTCGTCGGCGAAAGCGGCAGTGGCAAGAGCACGCTCGGGCGGCTCGCCGTGCGTCTGCTCGAACCGAGTGCGGGACGCATTTTTCTCGACGGCATCGATATCGGCACGCTCGGCGGACGCCAACTCCGCGCGATGCGCGCGCAGGTGCAGATGGTGTTTCAGGACCCGTACGGCTCGCTCGATCCGCGGCGCACGGTGGGCGCGGCCATCGCCGAGCCGATGAAGGAGCACGGCGCGTGGAATGCCGACGGTCCCGCAAAAGTACGCGAGCTGATGTGCACCGTGGGCCTCAATCCCGAGCACGCGGCGCGCTATCCGCATGAGTTTTCGGGCGGGCAACGGCAGCGCATCGGCATCGCGCGGGCGCTCGCGCTCAATCCGAAGGTACTCGTGCTCGACGAGCCCGTGTCCGCGCTCGATGTCTCCATTCAGGCGCAGATCATCAATCTGCTCGGCAAGCTGCAGCGCGAGCGGCAACTCGCGTATCTGTTCATCGCGCATGATCTGGCGGTCGTGCGCCATGTGAGCCATCGCGTCGCGGTGATGTATCTCGGACGCATCGTCGAACTCGCTGCGCGCAACTCGCTCTATGCGTCGCCGGCGCATCCGTACACCGAGTCGCTGCTGGCGGCGGTGCCGGTCGCCGACCCGGCCGCGGCACGCGCGAAGCCGCGTGCGCGCGTGCTGGGCGAGATCGGCTCGGCGGCCAATCTTCCGGGCGGATGCCGCTTTCATCCGCGCTGCGTGCGAGCGCGCGAGCTCGTCGCACGGCCCGGCAGCGCGAATCGGGCGACGATTCCGATCCGCCCGGTCGACACGCGCTACGGCCCACTGCCCCATGCCTGCGTGCACGACGATCCGACGCTCGCCGATCGCGGTGACGGCACGTTCGTCGCGTGTCACTATCCCAACGCCGCCGCGGCGGCCTGAAAACGCGCATTCGATATACTTCGTCCGTTCGATGCACTATCGGTACGTCACGCCCATGGAAACTGCGGACAGCAGCGAAAACTCACAAGACGAAACCGTCGTCACCGGCTTGCAGGCGATGATCCTGAGCGGCACGCTCAGGCCCGGCGCGAAGCTGCGGGAAGCCGAACTCGGCGAGTTATTCAACGTGTCGCGCACGCCGGTTCGCGAGGCGCTGGTCGCGCTGGAGACGCGCGGCATGGTCGTCTATGAGCGCAATCGCGGCTTCAGCGTACGTTCGTTCAGCCTGCGCGACCTGCGCGATTCATACGAACTGCGCGCGGTGCTCGAAGGCTATGCGAGCGCGCTTGCGGCGCAGCGTGGCTTCAGCGACGAACACGTCGAAGCGATGCGCGCCTATCTCGCAGAGACGGGCCGGATGCTCGTCGGCGAACGCACGCTCGACAAGGAAGAAGTGCAAGCGATGCGCGAGCGCAGCGACTGGTTCCACGCGCAGATTAACGATGCGTGGACCAACAGGCTCTTCAGGCGCAGTCACGAGATGGTGCATCGCACGCCGCACAAGCCTTTCACGGAACCGCTGATGGACACCGCCTCGATGCGCAGGTATCACGAGGAGCACGTGCGCATCTTCGAAGCGGTGGCCTCACGCGACAGCAGCCGCGCGGAGCATCTGATGCGCGAGCACATTTTGCGCGGGTGCTTCGAGATCGACCAGCGGTTGAAGATCGAACACCATCATTGATGGCACGATCAGACGCATGCAAACGCAGGGCTCCGTTGCGATAAGGATGGACGGGATGGAGCGATGGTCCCGTTCGTCATGGCGCCCGCTTATGTGCCGTTCCGGAAACCGCAGACGCCATTGCCATACTCGCTTGCTGTTGGCCGAGTGAGCATCTGGGCGTTGAGACTTTTATGCAATTGTCGGTTGGTTCAGCGCCCGACGTCCCGGAGAACGCACGAAAATCGTGACGAGCATTGCTCCTGACACGGCGATGGCTCCAGTCACCAGAAATGCACTCTCGAAGTTGCCGGACCACTGTACGAGGAAGCCCGTCACCGTGGGGGCAACAATGCCGGCCAGGTTCGCGACCAGGTGGACGAATCCGCCAACCGCTCCAACGCGATTTTTCTCAACCGTGTCCAGCACCAGAGCAAAGTAAGTGTTGTACGAGGCGTACATGAAGAATACGCCGATAGCCATCAGCGAAACCGCGCTCGTCATGTCCTTCACGGTCCCGGTAATGCCGACACAGATTGCACCTGCGCTCAGGCAGGTAATCAGCACCACCTTGCGCGAAAAGATGGCCCGACCTGTCTTGCGGAAGATAAAGTCCGACAGGAGCCCACCCGCAATCAGGCCGGTGGCGCCAACAGCCCAGGGAATCACGCTGACCACCGCCATTTTTTGAATGCTGAGGTGATGCGCCATCGTCAGATAGCTCGGAAACCAGGACAGGAAAAAGTACAGGATGTACGAGTAGCCGAAGAATGCGAAAGCCGTCGCGAGAATGGCGGGACGAAGTAGGAGTGTGTGCAGTGGAGATACCGGGGGGCTGATCGAAACAGCCGTCGATGCGTCATTATCGATGACGCCTGTCGCCACATCCGGAGGCACCGCAGGCCTGTCTTTGGCAAGCGCAACCCACATGACAACCCACAGAACGCCGACTACGGCAATAGCGACAAAGGACAATCGCCACCCTATGCTCACGGCCGCGAAGCCGACGGCGGGTCCGGCAAGGGCGGCACCCAGCGAAGTACCCGAGTTCGCGATGCCTATGGCACTGGCCTGCTCCTCACGCGGAAACCAGTTGGACACCATCTTGTTGATGTTTGAACAAAGCGGCCCCTCCCCCATGCCAAAGATGATGCGCACGACAAGAAGGCTCACCATGCCAACGGTCAATGCAGTCATTCCGCAGAACAGTGACCACACCAACATGGAGACGGCGAGAACCCGTTTGGGTCCGAAGCGATCGGAATAGTAGCCGCCCACGAAACAGAACAACGCATAGCCAACGAAGAAGCTGCTGAACACAATCCCAAGCTGGGCAGGATCAAGGTGTAGCTCCTTCGCGATGAGCGGTGCAGTGATTGAAAGTGCGGCCCGGTCCAGGTAGCTGATAACCCCTCCTAGAAATAGCAGGCTAATCAGCATCCAGCGCGAACGTGTCGTGCTCATTTGTCTTCCTCCGTTTTGAAAATCGGGTGTCTCAGCGTATCGCCGTGGATTGTCGCCACCGGCTAACTTTCGTTCTTCAGACTATGGATTGCGGTTATTTTTTAATTAGGAAAACTTCTCAATCAAGACATGATGCTTTCTTGAGAATGCAACGCGTTTGTGTATGAAGTTGTCGTCCGTCGTGCCGCGCGCGAGCACGACCGCCTAACCGCCCACGCTGCGGGCCGCAACTTAGGCGGCGGCCGTGCTTGTCGCTGCCTCGTCCTGTTCAGGGATAAAGCCGCTTCAACAACCGGCGATCCTCGACGGCAAAACCGCCGCCGTACACGTCCGACGTCATGAAGTGCGCACTCAGCACTTCAGGCTCCAGGTCCGCGATCGGATCGAACGCGCTCTGATGCAGCGTCCAGTCGATCCGGCCACGCACCGGCTCGGTGTAGCGCAGTGGCGTGCGTCGATAGACGACGTCGGCATAGGCAATGCCCAGCTTCGACGGGTCGGGCAGACGGCGTACGTGAATCTCGCCTG
This sequence comes from Paraburkholderia sp. Cy-641, assembly GCF_011752945.1. Taxonomy (NCBI): domain Bacteria; kingdom Pseudomonadati; phylum Pseudomonadota; class Betaproteobacteria; order Burkholderiales; family Burkholderiaceae; genus Paraburkholderia; species Paraburkholderia sp. Cy-641. The sequence continues at coordinate 26,382 of NZ_VWWM01000062.1, read as the reverse complement.
CCGGCTGCTCGGCTTCGTCCGTGAGCAGGACTAGCGGCGCGTCCGGATCGGGCGTGAAGCTAAAGTCGGCGAGCGGCACCTTGCGGCGGCGGACCCAGCCGCTCACCTTGCCGTCCGCGGTTTCGTCAAACGCGTAGTGGGTGTCCTTCTTCGTGTAGCCGAACAACTCGCGGCCCGCCGCAATCCCCATCGGGTCGCTGCAATACATGAAGATGTGTGTCTGGGTGAACAGGTCGTCGTAACGCACGGGCACCGTCACCATCAGGTCGAACATCGCCCCCGCATGCACCGCGAGCGTATGCCCCGGCGACAGCATGAAACGGAACGCGACGCGGTCGTTAACCAGTTCGAAAGGCGTGTCCTTCAACAACTCGCGAACCTTCGCCTGATCTACGCGGGTGACGACTTCGAGCGTGCGCAGCGGACACTCCCACTCGACCGGATACGCGGGCGAATAAGGCGGATTGACGCCGCTGTTTTCGTGCATTTTATAGTTACCAAACATCATACGTCTCCTTGACAAATAGCTGATTCAAACTAGGCAATAGCGGATAGACCACCTTCTCCAGCGCGGCGGCATGCGTTCTCCGGCCGCGCGGATACGGCGACAGGTGTGGGTGTCACAATGGCGTCACGGCTGACGTCGGCGACGTCGGTGATGCCGCACAACGCCATCGTTGATTCGAGTTCCTTATGAATGAGTTCGAGCGTGCGGGTAACGCCCGCTTCGCCGAGCGCGCCAAGGCCGTACAGGAACGCACGGCCGATCATCACGCCGTGTGCACCCCGCGCGATCGCACGCAGCACGTCCTGGCCGCTGCGGATACCGCCATCCATCAGTACCTCCGTCTGCTGACCGACGGCTGCGGCAATGGCGGGCAACGCGCTGATCGACGACGGCGCGCCGTCCAGTTGCCGTCCGCCATGATTCGACACGATGATCGCGTCGGCGCCTGCCGCAACCGCGCGGCGCGCGTCGTCCGCGTCGAGTATGCCCTTGACGATCAGCCGCCCGCCCCAGTGCCGCTTGATCCAGCCGATGTCGTCCCACGTCACCGTGCGATCGAACTGACGGCTCACCCACTCGGCGAACGCGAACGTGTCCGTCACACCCTTGGCATGCCCAACGATGTTGCCGAAGGTGCGCCGCCGCGTGCCGAGCATCCGCACACACCACGCGGGATGCGCCATCATCATCGACAGGGTACGCAGATTCAGCTTCGGCGGCACCGAGAGGCCGTTGCGCACGTCCTTGTGACGCTGCCCCTGGAGCGGCAGATCGAGCGTCAGCACGAGCGCGGAGCAGCCCGCGTTGCGTGCGCGTTCGATCAGCCGGACGATGAAATCGCGGTCCTTCATCATGTAGAGCTGGAACCAGAACGGCTCTTCGACATGCTCGGCGACGTCCTCGATCGAGCAGATGCTGACCGTCGATAGCGTGAAAGGCACGCCGAATCTGGCCGCCGCGCGAGCGGCAAGAATCTCGCCGTCGGCATGGATCATGCCGGCGAGGCCGGTCGGCGCGAGCGCCACGGGCAGGCTGCACGGACGGCCGAGCAGCGTGACAGCGGTGCGGATCATGTCGACGTCGCAACCGACACGTTGACGGAACTTCAGTTGGCCGAGATCGACCTCGTTAGCGCGATAGGTGGATTCCGTCCACGAGCCGCTGTCCACGTAATCGTAGAAAATCTTCGGCACGCGCCGGCGCGCGAGCCGCTGCAGATCGCCGACACATGTCACGGTATCGGCCATGTCACGCCTGCAATGACGCATCGAACGCAACGACGGACGAGCGCTGCTCGCCGAGGCCGGCGATACCGGCGCATACCGTTTGTCCAGCCCGCAGATAAACAGGCGGTTTCAGGCCCATGCCAACACCGGCCGGCGTGCCCGTTGCGATCACGTCGCCGGGCTGCAGGCTCATGAAGCCGCTGATGTAGGAGACCAGCTCCGCGACGCCGAAAATCATGTCACGCGTATTGCCGTCCTGACGCCGCACACCGTCGACGTCGAGCCACAGCGACAACGCCTGCGGATCCGGCACCTCGTCCGCCGTGACAAGCCACGGCCCCAGCGGACCGAACGTATCCGCCGCCTTGCCCTTGTCCCACTGTCCGCCGCGCTCCAGTTGATACGCGCGCTCCGAGACGTCGTTCACGACGCAGTAGCCGGCAACGTACGACATCGCGTTTTCCTTCGCCACATAGCGCGCGGTCTTGCCGATCACGATGCCGAGTTCGACCTCCCAGTCCACTTTCTGTGCGTCGCGTGGGATCTCGACAGAATCGAAAGGACCATTGATCGAGCTCGTGGCCTTCAGAAACAGAATCGGCTCTTTCGGCAGTGCCATCCCGGCTTCCGCTGCATGGTCCGTGTAATTCAGGCCCACGCAGACCAGCTTCCCTACCGCGCCGACGCATGGCCCAAGCCGCTCGCCTCGCGCGACGAGCGGCAGCGCACGCAAATCGGCCGCCGCGACGCGAGCGAGCGAACCCTCCGTCAACGCCTCGCCGTGCCAGTCGTCGACGACGCCGACGAGGCTGCGTACCTGCCCTTCGCTATCCAGCACGCCCGGTTTTTCATCACCCGGCTGTCCCCACCGTACCAGCTTCATAAGAATCCCTGCCTCCGGTTTTCACCTATAATGTACATAGTGTGCAATGTACATTTTTAAGATTATCGATCCAAAACTGCGATGTCAAGTCGTGTTTTCAGCCGTAGTTCCCGGGGCAGCGGAAATGTGGCATCAGATCGGCTAACATTTCGCAACTGGCCACCCGAAGCGCGGGCGGCGGAATCGAAGCGTTGCGAGAACCGCGGCGTTCGCCCTGTGGAGAGGCGCCGCTCATTGAGGACCATGTCAGAAATCATCGAAAAGCATTCCGTCCAGGAGCGCGCGTATGCGCTGCTCAAGGCCATGATCGAGGACGGTCGCCTTGCGCCCGGGCAAAAGCTGCTGGAAGCGCAGGTCTCGAAATCGTTTGGCATCAGCCGGTCGCCGGCGCGCTACGCATTGCAGGCGCTATGCAATGAACGGCTCGTGAAGGAAGCAAGTGGGCGCGGCTATGAGGTGGCAGGCAAGGTAAAGCCCGGCGTCCCGCGCGAGCGAGCGGTACTCGACGAAGTCAAGATCACCTCCGTGCAGCAGTGGGAGCGCGTCTATGTCGAACTCGAGCGCGAGCTATGCGCCCGGGTAATGTTCGTCTCGGTACGGATCATCGAGGAAAGACTGGCCGAACACTTTGGCGTGAGCCGCACGGTCGTGCGCGATGTGCTTGCGCGTATGCACAGCGTCGGGCTCGTGACGAAGGATTCGATGGGCCGCTGGATTGCGACGCGCGTCACACCTGACAAGACCCATCATTTGTATGAACTGCGCTGGCTGCTCGAGCCGGAGGCACTGCAACAGGCAGCAGCACATGTGAGCCGCGACTACGTCGGGCAATTGCGCGAAACGGTGGTCGAAGCGCTGGACGGCTTCCCGCGCGAAGGATTCGATACCGACGTCGTCGAGCATGATCTGCATATCCGGTTGCTGTCGCATTGTCCCAATAGCGAGATCCTGCAGGTGCTCGCGCGTACACGCATGCTGTTCGCGCCGACCCGCTATCTGTTCGATCCTGTGCTGCGCATTCCGCTTACGTCGATCGAAGATGCGTTGAAGGAACACCGGACTATCTACGACCTGCTGCTCGCGAAGAAACCGGCGAAGGCGGCCGCCGCCCTGCACGAGCATCTGAAGCAGGCGGACGCACGCTGGCTGCAACGCTTCGAAGGCGCCGCGAACGCGACGCTCGAAGAATTACCGCCGTATTTGACGCGTTTGTGATTTATGCAGCGTAATCCGGTTGGGGCTCCGGTGCTGCAAGCGCGAATGCGGGATGATCCCCCGCCTGTCTTTCAGATCCGGGGGCACGGAGCTCTCGCCCCCTTCGTCGTGCGAGTATCAGGTGCGTCAATGATGTCCGGCATTGCTGACTTCCTATCGGTTCAGAAGTATGTTCAATGTCGTCGCCCATAGATGTTAGCCGCACCCCAGCGGGTCAGATTTAGCGGCGCGCCAACAGCCACAGCCCATTCTCGAATGGGTAGCCAGATGCGCAGCTGCCACGTTTTCCCGAGCAGCATATTGACGCCAAACCCTTATTCCGCAAGGAACACAGCTAGAAAAGCCGAACAGTACGACAGTGTGCCAAACAGCCAGATACGGAGTCCGATCAATCGAGGGCTCATGCTACAGCCTCGGCTTTAGCGGACTCGGATGGCACAACGGCTGCCGACGCTCTCGCACAATACCGCGACCAATGCTCCATCATCTTCCGACGCCGCTCAAGCATGTCTCCCCGCTGATATGCACGCCGCGTCTTGTTAGCTGTCTTGTGAGCGATCGCCTTGTCGGCAAGTACCTCCGGATACTCACCGTATTCCTCGGCCCAATCCTGAAACGTGGAACGAAAACCATGGACTGTGATGTCGGTAAACCCATGCCATCAAGCAACGCCAGCATCGCCATGTTCGATAGCGGAACATCCTTTTTGTCGATCGGAAAGAGACGGTAGGCATCTTTACCCTGCCCGCAGGCCCATACCCGGTTTGACTCCCGATTCTGGAATCAAAGGTCACCCCTACTTTCACCCTCGCTCTTTTCTACCCAGCATCGCCCCACATTGTGAAAATTCAATTCTGCTGTCAATGAATAGTAGCCCTATTTTTATTTTTTATTCGCTCCCCTACTAGACAGAAAGCCGCAGCTCCCGCATCAACGCTCTTTCTGTCACCCCGTGAACACCATTCATTGACGAACCAGATTTCGTCGATGCGAAATTACCTGGAAGATGAATTAATTGAACACGGTGAAGCAACTCAAGCATGAAAACGCAGATCGCTTCGCCGCAAACCGAAAACCGCCAACGCAGCAACCACAGCTGCCACAACGGCAGCCTGAAATGCAATCTGATAGCTGCCAGTACGAGCAAATATCTGCGCGAACAGCGCGGGGCCGCACCCAAGTCCAACGCTGAAACAGAACATCAGCGAACCGTAAATGGCACCCAGGTGCCGACGATCAAACACGCGTGACGTCATATAAGCAAGCGCGTCGATTTCCGACCCCAGCGTAAAGCCGATCAGGATCGCAGCAACAGGTACTGTTACTACTGATATCCCCGCGGACAGGCAAACATAGCCGATCGCGGTGCCGACAAACACAGCGGCGGTAATCCACGGCGCAAAAAACCGGTCGAGCAGCGCGCCGCAGCCAACCCGACCGACCATCATCGCGATGCCGACAACCGTCATCACCGACGCGCCTTGTTGAGCCTTCAGTCCATAGTCTGATAGCACGATTGGCAACACCCATGTGCCTGCGCCGACCACCACCGAAATCAGGAAGAAACTGAGTGCCATCAGCCAGAACGCACGCGTCAGTAAAGCTGCACTCAGTGAGAGACCGGTAGATTTGTTCCCGGTAGCATCGCGCGAGACCGGCACGACTATGCTGCCGCCCCGCGGCGGTTCATGCAGCAACCAATGCACGGACGGCACGCTGACTAGCCATACGAACACACCCAGACAAAGATAGGCAGCGCGCCAGCCGACTGAATCGATCAGCGCCGCCGACAATGGCGGCAACAATGCCACGCCGAGCCTGCTTAGCATCAACGCAAGTCCCAAAGCGAATCCCAGATGTTTGTCGTACCAACCGGCCACCGCCTTCACATAGGTAACCTAACCGGTACCTGCGCCGCGCCGAGTAGAAAACTCAGCGCAAAGAACAGCACGAAGCTGTTCGCACTGCTCGATAGCAGGCCAATCATCGCCCCCCCAGACCCAACAATGGCCCCGCGAATCGCGCGACGTACCGAGAGCCGAAGCGATCGACCGCAAGCCCCGTCAGCGGCCCACACAGTGCCAGCAGAATCTGGCCATACAGCACTGCAGAGCTGATGGTCGTGCGCGACCATCCGGTATCAGCAATGATCGGCTTGACGAACACGCCAAAGCTGAACAACAGCACTGGCCCTGCATTGACCAGCATATTCAGGCCTGCACCGGCAACCACTGCGCCGGCACGCACCGAACCACCAGAGCGCACGCTGCGACGCCACCCGGAAAGCGAACTCATTGGTCGGTTTCCCGCAGTACGGTAACGTCGTGCTCGCCTAGTGCAGGAGCGGAAAAACGGGCAGTGAGCAGGTTGCCGTCGAACACACCAGGATAGCGCACCGAACGGACCGGGCCGAACGGCGTATCGAGCGTTGAATACAGCCGGTTGTGAAGCACTTGCGGGTCGTCGAGGTGCTGATCCGGGTCGTTGACAGGACCGCATGGCACCTCGAGTTCACGGAATTTCTCGAGCCACTCACGGCTGGTACGCTCCTTGAGCGGCACTGCAATACGCTGAAAGAACGTACTCGTCATTTCGGCCTTGTCGGCAATGCCGCGTAGCTCGTCTTTCCACTCCGGGTGGCCGATCGCTTCGAGCGTCTTCGCCAGTTGTTTTCCCGACACCGGCGATAGCACGATGTGGCCGTCCTGCGTCGCGACGACGGGTTGCGGCGGTGCCCGCCATGACGAATCGTCATTCAGATACGTGCGATGCTGGAACATGTCCGGGAAATTGAAGTACGAGACCATGTCGAGCATCGAAGTCTGAATATGCACGCCTTTGCCATTACGATTGCGCGCCAGCAGCCCAGCCAGCGCCAATTGACAGACGAAGCTCGCGGAAAGCTTGTCGACCATGAAACTATTGGTGGCTTTCGGCACACCACCTGCAGCCTCGTACGCGATCAGACCGGTTCTTCCTTGCACCAGCGCATCGAAAACCGGCTCTCGCGCAGCATCGCCGTCAGGTCCATAGCCCGTGATCGAAAGGCGAATCAGCGATGCATTGAGCGTCTCGACCGCTTCCTTGCCGACACCCAGTTTTTCGGCGACATGCGGGCGCAGATTGTCGATGTAAATATCCGCCCCGCTCAGCAACTGTTTGAATGATTCGAGACCTTGCGGTGTCTTCAGGTCCAGTACGACCCCCTGCTTGCCGCGATTAGCATTTCCCCACACGACGCCCACGCCATGACGGCTCAAGCCGAAGTTACGATAGGGATCGCCGCCGGGCGGTTCGACCTTGATCACATCAGCGCCCAGATCGGAGAGCATCTGCGCGGCGAACGGTCCGGCCAGATAGCTGGCCGCTTCGACGATTCTGATGCCGGCCAGCGGGCGAATAAAGGCCTCGTTGGCTGACGCGGACGTTTCAGGCGTGGTGTGCATTGACATGCTTTGAACTCTCAGGAATACCGTTATATAGGATGACTTACACTGCGGGCTCGCAGTTGCGCGAGTGCAAGAACCGTGTCGACGGTGGGAGTGGGTATGGCGGCAAGCGTGCGCAGTGCGTCGATGGAGCGCGTCAGCACGTCGAGTTCGAGCGGACGGCCGTGCTCGAGATCCTGCAGCATCGACATCTTGTGTGCGCGAGCGCCCAGTGTGACGGCAATGCGCTTGTCCGGTACCTGCGGGATATCGACGCCGAGTTGCCGGCCAATTGCATCGGCCTCTTCCATCATGGCCTTGACGACCGGCAACACGCCTCGTGCCTCTGTCATTTCGCCGAGGCGCGCAAGCGTGAGCACGGCCACCGGATTCCAGCACAGGCTGTTGACGAACTTGACCCAGATATCGCCGCGGATATTCTCGCGCACCGGCGCGTAAATACCGGCATCGCTCAGAAGTTCGCTCAGGCACACGACGCGCTCGCTTCTGGAACCGTCGATTTCGCCGACGGGACAAGCAGCCCGCTCGCCATCCTGTACGACGTGACCCGGCTCGGGCGAGTGCGCACCGATCCAGTAAGCGACACCCAGTGCCTGTGCCGGAGGCATGGCGCGCCAATGACGATCATCCGGATCGAGAAGCGTCAGCCGGCTGTCGGCAACAGCGCCTTGCTGACCGTAGAAGAAGTAGTACGGAATGCCAGTGGTCGGCGGAAGCACAGTCGTTCTCGCGCCAATCAGCGGCGCGATCGTGTCGAGCACGCTATCGACCTGGTGTGCCTTCAGCGTAAGAAAAATATAGTCTTGCGGACCTAGCTCGCGCGGGTCGTCAACTGCATTGACCGCGACGGAGAACGTCTCGCGCGGCGTGGTGATATGCAGGCCGGCCGCATGCAGCGCGGCAAGCGTGCGCCCGCGCGCGACGACACTCACCTCGGCGCGCGCCACGCGCGCCAGATGCCCTGCGATATACCCGCCTATTGCGCCAGCGCCGACCACGGCAATCCTGATCTTTTGCGTCATGGCTGCAATTAGTAGAGGCCACCGTTCACGTCGACGATTGCACCGTACATGTAGCTGGCCGCGTCGCTCACCAGAAAGCCCACTACGTTCGCGATTTCTTCGGGTTCCGCGGCACGCTGCGGCGCGGTGCCGGCGATGAACTTCTCGCGCGCGGCTTTCGGCACGGCAGCCCCCATCGCGGTATTGACCGTGCCGGGCGAAACCGCGTTGACACGGATATCGTGCGCGCCCAACGGCTTTGCAAGACCGCGCGTAATAGCCATGACCGCGGCCTTCGATCCGCCGTAATCCGTCACCGCGCTGCCGGTATGTCCCACGATCGAAGCCAGATTCACGATCGCCCCGCCGCCGCCCACCTCGACCAGGCGTCGCGCCACCGCCTGCGAAGCGAAGAACATGCCGCGCACGTTGACATCGAAGGTGAAGGCGTAGTCAGCGGGCGTGATGTCGAAAAACGTCTTGCCGTGCCAGACACCCGCGTTGTTGACCAATACCCGCACGGTGCCGTACTGGTTATCGATCGCGGCAAACGCCGCGCCGATTGCGTCGATGTCGGTCAGATCGCACTGGCGATATGCGCCGCCTCGTGCGCTTTTTTCGGCAATGTCGAGACCTACCGCGGTATATCCCTGCTTCTCCAGCACGGTGCAGATAGCCTGGCCAATCAGACCATTCGCACCGGTAACGACAGCGACTTTTTCTGACATGTTTTCTACTCCACGTGAACTCATAAAGTGGCCGCACCCGGCACATCGCTCAGCCCGCTGTTCAGCACATTATTCAGCGCGCTTCCCAGGCAGCCAATGGATTGGCGAGCACGCTGTCCGTGTGCTCGCCGAGTCGCGGCGGTGGGCGGCGAATCTCGTTCGGCGTCGCGGAAAATTGCAGCGGGTTTTTGAGGACCGAGAGCGGGCCCGCAGACGGATGTTCTATCGAGTGCACGAGATCACCGGCGACGCGCGGATCGTTGAAGACCTCGTCCCACGTGCGTACCGCGCCATAAATCGCGCCCGCTTCACGCAACACCGTTTCCCATTCGGCCAGCGTGCGCTCACGAAATGCCGCCGCGACCCGCTCGTCGAGCAACTGACGGTTCTTCAGACGTGCGGACTTCGTCGCGAACAATGGATCGATCGCCATCTCACCCAACCCCAGAGCGCGCGCGAGGATGACCCAGAATTTGTCGTTGATCGAGATCACCATGATCTCGCGGCCATCGCGTGTCGCGTAGGTATTGTTGGGCACGATGTCCCAATGCTCGTTGCCGGTCCGGGGCGGCGTCTTGCCAGTTGCTGCGTAATAGACGTCACGCGGCGCGATACTGAAGATCGACGCGTCGAGCATCGACAGATCGACTCGCTGGCCGACACCGGTTTCGTAGCGCGCGATAACCGCGTTGAGAATGCCGGCCGTGGCAAGCAGTGCGGTCACGAGATCGGAGAAAGGAAAGCCCGTTTTGAGCGGGCCGCTTTGCGTCGTCCCCGTTATCTGCATCAGGCCGGATTCGGCTTGCACCACCTGGTCGAGCGCCGGACGATCGCGGTCCGGGCCATCGCGACCGAAACCCGTAATCGAGCAGAAGATGAGCCTCGGGTTGAGCACCCTCAACTCGTCATAGCCCAGCCCCAGCTTCTCGGCAAGTCCTGGACGAAAATTCTCGACGAGGACGTCGGCCTGGGCGGCCAAAGCCTTGACCGTTTCGCGTCCCTGCTCGGTTTTCAGATCGAGCACGACGCCGCGCTTGTTGCGATTCATGCTGAGAAAGAACACGCCGTCGCCACCCAGCGTCACTTCACCCGATGCGCGAAACGGATCGCCTTCCGGTGCTTCGATCTTGATGACGTCGGCGCCGAAATCGCCGAGCATCATCGTGGCCATCGGCCCCGTCATCATCTGCGTGAAATCCAGCACGCGCAATTTGTGTAAAGCACCCAACGTCATCTCCTTTCCATGAAACCCGCGTGCATAACAAGGCAGCGTTCGGGCGCGCTTACGAGGGCGTATCCGCGCCGTCCGACGATTTATAGAACGCTTCCCGGCCGTGGCTCGATGCCCGCACGCCGGACTCGCGCTTTGCCTTCATGAAATTGAACTCGTCTTTCTCGTAGCGCACGTTAGTCGCGAGTGCATGCATCACATAGCCGTACGAGAACTGACTCGTGAGCCGCAGCGAGTCATAAGCCAGATGCGCCGCCGCCTTGCCGATCGCCAGGCCGTCACGTGGCAGGCGCACGATACGTTCCGCCCATGCTTCGCCGGCCTCGGTGAGTTCCGCTTGCGGCACGACCCTGTTCACGAGTCCTGCGGCAAGTGCGTCCTGTGCGCTCCACAGTTCGGCAAGCAACAGGAGCTCGCGTGCCTTGCGTGGCCCCATCGCCATGATTTCCCAGGCGCCAAAGTACGACGCCCCGGACAGGCCGAGCTTCTGCTCCGGATGGCCGATCTTCGCGTTGTCCGACGCAATCGACAGGTCGCAACCTTCGGCGATGTACAAGCCCGCCCCGATGCAATAGCCGCTGATCAATGCAAGCGTCGGTTTGGGCGACAGAAAAATACGCTGAAAACGGGCAATGTAGTGCCTGTCGTGATGCAGGCGCGCCCGCTGACTTGGACGACGCGGTTTGCCCGTCGCATCGAGTTGCGGTTCGCCGTATTCGTGGCCGACTTCAGCAAGATCGTGTCCGGTACAGAAGTCTCCACCCGCCCCGCGAAACACGATTACACGTACATCGTCATCGGCCTCGGCGCGATCGAGGTGATCCATCAACATGTCCAGCATCTGTTCAGTAAGCGCGTTCTTCTTCTCGGGGCGGTTGAACGTGATGTACGCGCGACCGTCTCGTGCTTCGTAGGTCACCAGTTGACTTAGGGTTTCATTCACTTCAATTACCTCATCGGTTGAGCCAGTTAAACGGAGTAAGCAGAGTCCAGACAGCGGCAGGATGACTGTCAGGCGCCACGCGCGCCGGTTCTATTCGAGTAGATCAATCGAGATTGATGGCGACGCTTTTCACGTCTGTGTACAGTTCGAGCACCTCGCGACCCCGTTCACGGCCCCAGCCCGATTGCTTGAAACCGCCAAACGGCAATGCCGGATCGGGCACGGAATGCGCGTTCACGCCGACCGAGCCGGCCTTGATGCGCCGCGCGAGTTTGTGTGCGACGCCAAGGTTGCGAGTCCAGATGCTGGCTGCAAGCCCGTAGCTCGTATCGTTCGCGAGCTCTGCAAGCTGCTCGATTTCGTCGTCGCGAAAGCTCATTGCGCACAGCACGGGGCCGAAGATTTCTTCGCGCACCACTGACATCGTCGGCCGGGTATTCTTGAGGACGGCCGGCGTCACGAAATAGCCTTGTTCCGCCTCGCTCGGTGCACCGCCCAGAACCGTCGCTCCATCCTTGCGCGCGGCTTCGAGATAGCCGGTGACGCGGGCGTGCTGCGCAGCTGAAATCAGCGGTCCCATCTTCGTGTCCGCGTCGAGCCCGTAACCGATTTGCCAGCCGGACACCTCGGCGTACACCTGATCGACCAGTTCGTCATAGATGTGCTCGTGTACATAGAGCCGCGTTCCCGCGGAGCACACCTGGCCGGTATTGAAGAAAGCTGCGCGTGCCAGTGCCGGCGCTGCTTTCTGGATATCGGCATCGGGAAAAACGATGACGGGCGATTTACCACCTAGTTCGAGCGACACGCGCTTCATGTTGCCGAGCGCCGCTTTGACGACGAGCTTGCCGACTTCCGTCGACCCGGTGAAGGCGATCTTGTCCACCTGGTGATGCGCCGCCAACGCGTACCCCGCGGTTTCACCGTAACCCGTAACGACATTGACGACACCGGGCGGGAAGCCGGCTTCGAGAATCAGTTCGCCGAGACGCAAGGCGGTCAACGATGTTTGCTCCGCCGGCTTGAGAACGATCGTGCAGCCTACCGCGAGTGCCGGCGCGATTTTCCATATCGCCATGCCGAGCGGATAATTCCACGGCACGATCTGCCCCACCACGCCAATCGGGTCGCGCGTCGAATAGGCATGCCATTCGCCGGGAACGGAGACATCGATCGTTTCGCCGCCGAACTTCGTCGCCCAGCCGGCGTAGTAGCGAACCATATCGATGGAGCCGAGGACATCCACTGCCCGCGCGAACACCACCGGTTTGCCGTTGTCGAGCGATTCGAGCTGAGCCAGTTCGTCAGCATGATCGTTCATCAGATCGGCAAGCTTCCACAGCAGCCTGCCGCGCTCCGCGGGCTTGACGCGGCGCCATGGGCCGCTGTCGAACGCCACGCGGGCGGCACGTACGGCACGGTCCACGTCGGCAGCTTCACCGGCTGCGACTTGCGTCAACAACTCGCCTGTGCCGGGATCCTCGACATCGAGTGTCTTGCCAGACAGTGCCTCGCTCCACTTACCGTCGATCAGCAATCCATGCTGTCGCTGAACGAACTGGCGCACGGCCTGACTGAGTGACGGATGGGCTAGTCCACGTTGCATCGATCGTCTCCAGATGAGTAGCTACCGCGCGAAGGGTCGGCAACTCAGATGTCAATATTTATATAGATTAAATGGTTCAACCTTTCAAGTAAACTATTTCGAGCAGAAAAATGCGTCGACGCATCATCGATAAAAAAGACACGTCTTCATGTACACCAATGCATCGTCCGCGGGGTACCATCGGCACTCAATCCCACTTAGGCTCGACTCATGGATACTGCACAACGAACGAGACAAGCACGGGCAACACCATCTCACGAGAGTCCTGATGCGCCAGCCTCATCCGTGTCGCACACACCCGTTCAGGCTCGTCGCGCATTCGAGGAAGTGGCGTTGCAAATCCGCGCGCAACTCGGCAGCGGCGAATTGCGTCCAGGCGACCGGCTTCCCGCTGAGCGCGATCTGGCCGAGCAATTCGGCTTGAGTCGCAACACCGTGCGCGAAGCACTGAGAACCCTGGAGATATCCGGAGTCCTTGAATTTCGCAAAGGGACCACCGGTGGGGCTTTCGTGCGCGAAGGCCAGGGCGACGGCGTGGTCACCGGCATCGCCGACCTGTTCCGGCTCGGCACCCTCGGCCACGAACACCTGACCGAGGCACGCATGGTCGTTGCGTTAGCGACCACGCGCGCCACCTGCGAACGCGGGTCCGAAGCGGATCTCGACGCGCTGGTCAACAATGTGCGTGCCGCCGAAACAGCGGTGAAGGCAGGTAATATCAGCGAACGCGTATCGATCAATCTCGAGTTCTTCCGCATTCTCGCGAATGCGTCGCGCAACCCGCTGCTCATCATCCTCACCGACGCGCTAATCGAGATTCAGGTCCTGCTGCTCGAAGTCCTGACACCCGCGCCGAGCAGCACGGTGATGGCGTCGCGTCGCCGGTTATTGAAGCAACTGCTCGCAAGGGACACCGAGAACGCAGTTGGAGAAATGGAAGTTCATCTGAAGGCGCTTGAGCGCCACTATCTGCCACAGCGTGAAGACGCGACATCGCACTCGCCAAACACCGGAGCGTGGCAGAAAATCAGGCGGCGAACCTGACGCGCATCACGCCGCCCTTACCCGACTCTCAGGGTTTCGGCCGGAACGTGTCGAGATTCGCGGCCACGAAACGGGTGCCATTCTCAGCCACCTCGATGAACGTGAACCAGTGCTCGTCGGGCGGCCCCTGGTGCCGCGTCGCGCTGAACTGATAGTGCGTGCCCGTTGCTCCCTCGATGCCGTCGAACGAACCGATCTTTTCGACGGCATCGCGCAATGCCGCTCGCGCCTGTTCCACATTGCCACTATCGACGGCCTTGATGACATCGGGTTGGGCCAATGCGCGGAACGCGGCCTGGGCCGCGTCGTAGGCCACGGCCGGATACAAGTTCGGCAGATGCGGACCAAAGCGCGTATTGAATGCGGCGAAGAACGCTTTTACGTCGGCACGATTCGGGTCGACCGTGTTCGGCACAAGTACGCCGTCGGCACTCGAACTAGCCAACTTGAGCAAAGCCTGCTGCAAGGCGCTGCGCACCACGACGGTAGGCACCTTCAGATTCAGTTGCTGCGCCGTTCTCAGCACGCGCGCACCGTCCGCTGGATAGGGAAAGATCACCATCGCATCGGGCTTCGCATCGCGAATACTCAGCAGTTGCGGCGTCAGATCGGCTGCCCCGGTATCGTAGGTTTGCTGCACCACCACGGAAATGTGACGAGCCGCCAACGCGGCAAGTATCGCGCGCTGACCATCAATACCGAATGGTGCCGAGCAGTTGATGATCGCAATGCGCCGAAAGCCCTGCTTCGCGAGCAGATCAGCCACGGCCCCGGCATCCTGCCGGTTCGCCGGACCGAAACGAAACAGGTAAGGCGCGGGCGGGTCGGTAAGTTTGTCGACCGTTGCGCCCATTACGAAAAACGGAATCCTGTCCTCGTTCGCAGCAGCGGCAATACCCGTCGCCACCGCGGCCGGATTTGCGCCGATAATCAGCAGCGCATGATCATCTTCTGCGCAACGTGCCGCAAACGAAGCCGACAGTTGCGGATCAGTCTTGCCGTCATAGCCGATCAGTTCCACCTGATGGCCGGCGACGCCACCGGCAGCGTTGATCTGATCGACCGCAAGACGAACGGCCTGATATCCCTGCGTGCCGGTATCAGCGGCCGCGCCACTGCGATCGTCGATATGACAGATTTTCAGCACAGGCGCCGCGGCCAATGCGGTATGCGCCCACGCGCTCGCGAGCAACGCGAGTACCACAGCCCGCAACAGCCAGCGCCCTCGCCGTGCAGCGTTGAGCAAACCAGATATCCCGCCGGAACGTCGCCGCATGATGTCTCCTGATCGATAAGTTTATTTTAAAACCATTGAATGGCCCAACCATTTGAAAATATGTCATCGAGCGTGACGATGTCAAGGAGAGCGATACCAGGGGAAACGACGTAAGTGTCAGGACTCGGCAACCGCGCGCTTGCGCACGAAGCACAGCAGAATCACGCCGAGCAATGGGCCGATGGCAATGACACCCAGCGTATTCGTCAGCGAGCGTCCATGCTGGAACACATAGCCTGCAACGATAGGCGAGATAAAGCTGCCTACCGACCAGACGGTATTGACAAAGCCAGCCGCTGCGCCAGCCAGTTGCGGTCCTGATGCCTGGGTGAACAGGCCGATCAGAAGCGGCGTATAGCCGTAAGCGGCCGCGCCGAGAAACGGTGCAATTGCATAATACGAGGAAATCGACGAGCAATTTCCGAACACAATTAGCAGCACGATAAAGATTACGAGGTTGAGAATCGTGACGATCTTTGCGTAATTGACCAACCGATCGTACAGCCAACCGAACAGCGGCTTCGACACGAACGCACCGACACCAAACCACACCAGTACGGAACCCGCCACTACCGGCGATATACCGTGTGCAATGGTCATCAGCGCGTTCGCCCACGCGACGAAACCGAGCGTACCGTACAACGCCCCGGCACCGCCGAGGGCAAGCAGCAACAGGTTGCGATTCTTCAGCAACGAAGCGATCTGCTTCCGCGTGATATGCGGCACCGATTGTCCGTCGGGCGTGTTGCGAATCACGCAGAAACAGATAAGAGAAAAGACCAATGTCGCGATGCCGAGGATCTGATACGCCGCCTGCCAGCCGTAAGCCGCGGCGATACGTGGCACGGTTGCATTCGCCACCACGACCGAGATCGACGTACCGGTCGCCCAGATGCCGAACGCCCTGCCCTTGTCCTTGCCGAACCACATCGTCAGGATCTTGATGGTCGGGCCATATTCCGCGCCCGCGGCAAAACCCATCAACAAATGTAGCGCGACTGCCATTCCGAACGTCTGTACGAACCCGAAACAGAATGTCAGCACGCCAAGTGGAAACATTGAGATCGCCAATGTTGCGCGGCTGCCAAACCTGTCGGCAAGAATCCCACCGATTGGACACGATACCGTATAGCCCACATAAAACGCAGTAGTCAGCGAGCCCAGCAACGCGAGCTTGAACCCCAGCGCGTGCCCCACTGGGGCGGCAATGCTGGCCCATGCAAAACGGTCTACGCAACTCACCATGAACGCGGCCCAGATCACGAGTAGGATCACCCATCGAAAGCTTCTGATAGTGGCATCGTTCAGGGTTGTCGCCGATACGTCGCCTACCATCAGTTGCATGCGAGATTTCATCACGTCGTCCTCAGATTTTTTCACCGGCAGGTATCACATCCATCGCAAAACATAATGGTTCATCCATTGTAAAAACAAAACGATTGCTGTATACCCTACCGCCGGAAATGCAGCAGCGTGCCGTTTCCTCGACGAATCCGCATTGACATTCATACTGACGCAGCCATATATTAATGGTTCATCCAATGACATAACGGTGACTTTACTAGCTGTGTACTTCCATGTAGAGCCACGACGGCTTGACTGCAGCGGCACAGAACATAGTGGACGTCGCGATCATCGGCGACAGGCTGGCCGGCTTATCCTGCACGGTTCGTGCAATGGAATCCGGCGTGCTGGAGCGCCCCGAACTGGTGGTCGAGCTTCTCGTGCCTCGCTAGCCATCCACTCGCCCATACGGCCAACATCCAGTCCTGAGGACTGCTTCCGTCACCGTCTTTGAGCCGCGCCACCATGAATACATCCTGTGCTTCCACTCAAACCCTCGTGCGTGCGCCATCGCTGTTCATCCTTGTTTGCATCACACTGTCCGGTACGTTTCCGCTTCATGTATTCGTGCCCGCTCTGCCGTCGGCGGCTCGCGATCTGCATGCATCGACGGCAGGAATCGGTTTGACGATCACGCTATACATCATTGGGCTTTCAATCGGCCAGCTCATCTACGGACCACTCTCGGATCGCTACGGGCGGCGTCCAGTGCTATTGGCAGGACTGACGTTGTTTGCGATAGCCAGCGTCGCGGCCGCTTGCGCCCCGTCGTTGAAGTGGCTCGAACTCGCCCGAGTCTTGCAGGCGCTGGGTGGCTGTTCCGGGCTAGTACTCGGACGCGCGATTGCCAGAGACAGTTCGGGCTCGACGACGTTGATCCGGCGCCTTGCCACACTCAGCATTGCGATGGCGGTTGCAACAGCGGTCGCGCCCGTGATCGGCGCGCAATTCGTTGCCCATCTCGGCTGGCGCTGGATCTTCATCACGATGAGCGCGACGAATGTGCTCGTGCTTGTCTCCGTGTGGCTCGTAGTACCGGAAACGCACGTCCCGTCGCGCAATTTCCGGATCGGTCGCTACCTGATCAGCTATACCCACCTGCTGCGCTCGCCGTCGTTTCTCGCATATAGCATCGGCGGCGCCAGTGCGACCACCGGCATCTACGCTTTCCTGTCCGCTTCGCCATTCATTCTCGAGTCGCGTCTCGGACTGTCGCCGCAAGCGTTCGGTTTCGCGTACTTCTCGCTAGTGGTCGGACTGGCAAGCGGCCAAAGCGCAGCCAAACACATGGCAGGAAGTTTTCCCGCGCGATCGGCACTGCTGATAGCGGCCGCCATCATGGCGGGCGCGTCGCTGAGCCTCATCGTGTCGTATGCCGCCAATTCGATCACACTCGTCTCGGTGATGGTACCGATGATCGTCATGTTCTTTGCAACCGGACTGTCGAGCCCTTATGCGATCAGCAGCGCGCTCGATGTCGATGCCTCCGTGGTCGGCGCGGCGGCCGGTCTCTATGGCTGCCTGCAGATGGCATATGGGTCACTCTGCACTGCCGCGATCGGCCTCTCGCCAAGCGATCCAACCATTTCAATGATCGTCGCGCTGATTGTCTCGAGCGCAATCGCATGGTTTTCGTTCAAGGCCGCGCCGCGACCGGTCGCGCTGGCCGATGCCGAGGAAGTCGTGGATCAGAGTTCGATCGCGTGACTGTTTCCTGGAATACAACCGACAAATACCCGGATGAATACCCGGCGAAAGCGCGCCGGCATGTTCGCGATGCATGACGGTATGCATTAGGGTTTGCTCGGTTTGACAGCAAAATTGGATACTTTATATTTTCGATCAATGGTTCATCCAATAACAATACAAAGAGCCAGAAAACATTCAATAAAACCCGGTTCATGAAGCGCCGATCCGGTGCAATAAGAAACCCAGGAGACAATGTTGAAGCTCACAAAAACCTTGATAGGTGCGCTAACTCTCGCGGTATGGGCACCCGCTTTCGCAGAGAGCAGCGTCACGCTATATGGTCTGTTGGATGAGGGTATTAACTACGTCAACAACGCACAGACTGCCAAAGCCGGTGCGCCGAACGGTAGAACCGGCGGCAGCGTCATCTCCATGACAACGGGTCTGGTGCAGGCTTCACGTTGGGGCCTCAAAGGTGTCGAAGATCTGGGTGACGGCTACAAGGCAGTCTTCACGCTTGAGGACGGCTTCGACGTCGGCACCGGTAAATTCCAGCAGGGCGGTACCTTTTTCGGCCGCCAGGCGTTCGTCGGAGTGACGGCGCCGTGGGGCTCACTGACCGCCGGCCGACAATACGACTCGATCGTCGACGTGATCGGCGTGATGCAGGCAGGCACGTACGCGGGCGGCGCATTCGCCGACCACCCTGGCGACATCGATAACGTAGCGGATTCCCAGCGCATCAATAACTCGATCAAATATACGAGCCCGACCTATCACGGGCTTCTTGTAACCGGCGTGTATAGCTTCGGCGGTGCGCCGGGAGAGTTCGGCAAGAACAGTATCTGGTCGGTCGGCGCGCGTTACACCACCGGGCCTGTTATTGCCGCAGCCGGATACATGCATATCGACAACCCAAACCAGTCGTTCTGGGGCAATGGTTCGACAGGTTCACCCACGGGCAATAACCTCGGCTCCGTGACCGGTGTCCAGGTCAATCCGATTTACGGCGGGTTTGCATCGGCTGGGAAGCTGCTAATCTTCGCGTCGGCGCTGCAATACACGACAGGCGGCCTGACGATCGGCGGTGGCTATACGAATACCCGCTTCCAGAATCTGAACAGTCCGAACTCGGGTACGCTGAGCCAAACCAATCCATTTGGGTACACCGGCAACGCGGCATTCAACAACTACTCGATCTTTGCGGGCTATTACGTCACACCGACGCTCGAAATCGGTGCGGCGTACAACTATCTCACTGGCGGCGCCGTTGACGGGAAGAAGCCCGCCAAATACCAGACTGTCAATGCAATCGCCGATTACTTCCTGTCGAAGCGAACCGACCTCTATCTGACGGGAGCATTCATGAAAGCCTCCGGTGTCGATTCGACCAATCAGGCTGCTGTGCCTTACCTGGTCACACTCACACCGAGCGACACATCGAACCAGGTGGTGGTTCGGGTCGGTATCCGGCACAAGTTTTAAGGCGCGGTCACGTACGGCGACTCGACCATCGGCACCATTGCTCGCCGTATCCCAATCTTTCGGCATTCATCTGGCCGCGTACTGCCCCGTATATCGGGCAATACGCGGCCACTTCGTTTTTGAGCACAGCGCTTCGACTGTCTGCCTTACCCGTTGCGAGCTTCTCCCGGCGCCGCACTCCCGCGTGCCTCAGCATCACTACCGCTTGACATCGTCAAAGCGATCCATCATGATAATTTCAAAGGTTGATCCAATGATATTAATTACTATCACGAGATACGAATATTCACACGGCAGCAAATCCAGCCAGAGAGACGCCCGATGTCAGACCCCAACACCCTCGACCACACCACATCCTCC
Organism: Paraburkholderia sp. Cy-641; assembly: GCF_011752945.1. Classification (NCBI taxonomy): domain Bacteria; kingdom Pseudomonadati; phylum Pseudomonadota; class Betaproteobacteria; order Burkholderiales; family Burkholderiaceae; genus Paraburkholderia; species Paraburkholderia sp. Cy-641. The sequence continues at coordinate 6,394 of NZ_VWWM01000062.1, read as the reverse complement.
GCTCAAGCTACAGTACCGAAGCGGCCGCTCGACGGTATCGTCGTCGTGGAAACCTCAAGTTTTCTCACAGGACCGTTTGCCTCGATGATGCTCGCCGATCTCGGCGCCGACGTCATCAAGGTCGAGCCGCCTGGCGGCGACGGATTCCGCAAATTCGGCCACAACCGTGAAGGCTACGGCGCGTCGTGGACCAACGCGAATCGCGGCAAACGCAGCGTCGTGATCGATCTGAAAACGGCAGAAGGCACGCACCGCCTGCATAACCTGCTAGAACGCGCGGACATCCTCATCGAGAACTGGCGGCCTCGCGTCGCCGCGTCGCTCGGGCTCGGCCGCGATGTACTGGAAACGCGCTATCCGCGTCTGATCCGGTTGTCGATCAACGGCTTCGGCGACACTGGCGCGCTTGCCAATGCCCCTGCTTTCGACTCGCTGATCCAGGGCCGCACCGGCATCGTCGCGTCAGAGGGACGCAACGGCAAGCCCGCGGTAACGCCGTTCAATATGGTCGACAAGGTCACCGGTGCATTCGGCGCGCAGGCTGTGCTGGCCGCTCTGTACGAGCGCGAGAAAACCGGCAAAGGCGGCTATGTTCAGTTGCCGATGCTCGACGTGATGGGCTATTTCAACTTCCCCGACATGTTCCAGCACCGCACCTTCGAGGGCGACACGTCCGCGTGGAAACCACCCGCATCGCAAGTGCTGGAGACAGCCGATGGTTTCGTCGTGATCTCACCTGCCAACGGCGCGCAAATGTCGAAGACGCTCAACGCGATCGAACGCCCGGAATGGAAGGACGAATTCAAGCAGATGCGTGACCCGGTCGCCATGGCTGAAGAGTTTTTTCGCCGCGTCGGCGCGGTTGTCAAGGAAAACAACACGGCATTCTGGCTGCAACGCTTCAGCGAGATGGACGTGCCTGCCGCGCCGGTGTTCTCACTCGACGAGTTCCTGCATGACCCGCAGGTAGAAAACAATCAGGTGTACAGCTTCGTGGATTCGCCGGTCGGCCCGATTCGCACGGCGCGTTACCCGGCCAGTTTCGACGACCGCAGGCTGACTGCGCGTTCGGGGCCGCCCGCTATCGGCGAACACAATGAGGCAATCGGCGGACACTGAGACGGCGCACGCAATAGCCAGAAACACGGAACAACTCAACCAGGAAATTGACATGAAACTTGCAAGTTTCGATGGCGGACGAATCGGCGTCGTGGTCGGTGACGATATCGTCGACGTATCCGATCTCGTGAACGCCACGCCGGACACGTGGCCGCCGGTTGGCATGCTGCACGTGATCGACCGCTTTGCCGCGTTGCGCGACAAACTCGAGGACCATGCGCAAAGCGGCAATCGCGTGCCGCTTTCGAGCGTGAAGCTGGAAACGCCGGTCGCGTGGCCTAACAAGGTGATCGCATTCCCGGCGAACTACCACGCGCACGTGGAAGAAATGAAGCGCGGCACCGGGCTCATTTCGCCATTCAAGGCGGACGGCCAAGGCTTTTTCCTGAAGGCGAACTCGAGCCTGAGCGGGCCGTCCGAGCCGATCGTGCTACCCGCGATTGCGAATCGTCAGATTCATCACGAATGCGAGCTCGCGATCATTCTCGGTAAAGGCGGCCGTGAAATCAGCCGCGCCGCTGCGCTCGAACACGTGTTCGGCTACGCGTGCCTGATTGACGTAGTGGTGCGTGGCAAGGAAGAGCGCGTGATGCGCAAATCCTATGACACGTTCTGCCCGGTCGGCCCCTACCTCGTGACCGCCGACGAAGTGCCTGACTACGACGCGATCGATCTGCAACTCTCGGTGAACGGCGAGATTAGACAGAAAGCCAGTACGCGGGATCTGATCGTCGATATTCCGGAGATGATTCGCATGGCCTCCGCCGTCATGACGCTCTACCCCGGTGACATCATCGCAACCGGTACGCCTGCCGGCGTCGGCCCGCTTCATGGCGGCGACAAGGTCACGATCGAAATAGCCGGAGTCGGCGCGATGACGCTCGACGTCGTGCAGAGCCAAGGGGGCAATCACCCTGTGTGGGACAAACCGGTCAACTGAACGGAAGCAGGCGAACGCATGGATACTGCCCGAACGAAACCGCCCGTGCACCACAGTCTGCATACGCGCCGTATGAAGATGGAAGACGGCGTCACCTTGAGCGCGACGGAAAGCGGTGAACCCGGTCGGCCCGCCGTGATCCTGCTGCACGGCGGTGGCCAGACACGTCATTCCTGGCGCGGCACGGTCAAAACACTCGGTGAGCTCGGCTACCATGCACTCGCATTCGACGCACGCGGTCACGGCGAAAGCGACTGGTCGGCTGAACTGAACTACTCCTATAACCACCTTGCCGACGACCTCGAAGCCGTGATCGGCATGGTGGCTGCCGAACCGGTGCTCATCGGCGCGTCGATGGGGGGAATGACGGCAATGCATACCGTCGGTCGCAGCAAGGGCAAGCTGGCCCGTGCGCTGGTGCTGGTGGACATCGCGCCGCGCGTCGACCCGAGGGGCCTACGTCGTGTCCACGACTTCCTCAACGGCTATCCGGACGGTTTCGCCAATATCGAAGAGGCTTCTGATGCGGTCGCGGCTTACAACCCGCATCGTCCGCGCCCTCGTGATCCGCGCGGGTTGATGAAGAATCTTCGCCTGCGCGAAGACGGACGTCTCTATTGGCATTGGGACCCGCGTTTCTTCGCCAGTCGCAACGACGAGCAGCGCGAGAAAAGCACCAACCGTCTGCTCGACATGTGCCCAAACATCAAGATCCCCACTTTGCTCGTGCATGGTGCGCAGAGCGATGTCGTCTCAAGCAGCGGGATCGATGAATTGCGCGCACGTTTGCCGCAACTGGAAACGGCGTTGATGCCGGGCGCCGGGCATATGATCGCGGGCGATCGCAACGATGCGTTCAACTCGGCCATCCTGGAGTTTCTGGACCGTCTTGTGCCGACAGGCACAAGCGCCACACGCGACTGAACTGCACTAAAAGCAGACTGCCTGATCTCTCCAGGATCGAATATCGTTCTTCCGCAGTAAGGGAGAACGATTTTTTTATTCCACCACCGGCACGCTGCCCGTATATGCCAGCGCGCACAGCATCATCGCGCACACCAGTCGGTCTTTCGTCGTGACCGCATGGTTTTGCAAATCAAGCCACCACGCTCTGCTGTACGTTTTCATGAAGGGCTCCTCAGTTATGTCGGTGCTGCATATCTTGCGTCGCCGGCCAGGACATACGCGGCCTTTTCAGCCGCGTGTCCTTTTCTTAAGCCTCGTTCTGCTGTGCCAATGACATCGTGTTCGTCTTCGTATTAGCCGAACCGCGCACCGTATCGATCAGCGCGAGCGGATCGTCCGGCAGTTCATCGCCACGCCAGGCCACCTGTCCGTCTGGACGCACCAGCACGAGTCGCCGTTCATACAGGCGGCGCGCTTCCTCGTTATCGATATCGACCGACCTGAACGGCACATGACGCCGGGCCGCAGCGTCGCGCAATGCCTCGCTCTCCGTGACCGCCGGCGAGAAGCACATCAGCACGAACTCCTTACCGAACAGGTCGAGCGTCGATTCGTCCTGCGCAAGCCACACGTGCGGCGCACGTGAGCCCGGACGCGCTGTCTGCACGTAGGACGACACCTCATCGGGCGGTTGCGGCGTGCCATCGGGAACGATGATCGGCGAACCCTCGTACATATACCCAAGGTGAATGCCGATCGAGAACCACTCGCGCTTCATCAGTTCTGTGTATTGAATGCCGAACTCGATACGCGCCGCTTCGGAACCGGGACCATCTTCGAAGATTTCCCTGGACGGCGACAACACCCTCGGCGAGAGCATCCGTTTGAGATTGCCGGTCGCCTCCGCGACGTTGCGGATCGCCACCGGGCGCTGTTCCGTTTCATAAGTCGCAAGCAGGTGCTCGCCACCCCAGCCGTGCAACGTGGCGGCAAGTTTCCACGACAGATTGACCGCGTCCTGAATACCGGTGTTCATGCCGAAGCCTCCGGTGGGGGACGTCAGATGCGCTGCATCACCGGCGATGAACACGCGCTTCGTGCCATAGCTGTCCGCCACCAACTGGCGGCGAACCCACGGCAGCATCGACAGAATCTCGAAGTCGAACTCGCGGCCGACCGCGCGAACGATCGCGGCACTCATCTGCTCCTCTGTGAGCGTGAGCCGTGTTTCGTCGCCAACGAGCGAGAAGCGCCACTGATCGCGTCCGTTGATGGCGACAAGCGTGGCCCACGTTCCCTCGGGGCCGATGAAGATATAGCGGTACGCCGGCTTCTTGTCATGCAACGCTTCGAGATTGTCGCTACGGAACACCACGTTGGTGGTATATGTCAGCGTCGGCTCGCCGGTCATGCCGATACCCAGCGCTTGACGCACAACGCTCGCGCCGCCGTCCGAGCCAACCAGATAGCTCGCCTCGATTACCGACTCTTCGCCGGTTTTCACGTCGCGCACCTTGGCGACCACACCGTCCGAGGTCTCGCTGAATTCGACCAGCTCCGTGTTGTATCGAATCTCGACGCCTTTCTGTTGTTGCGCGAAGCGACGCAGCACCGGATCGAAGAAATTTTGCGGACAGCGTTCGCGCTTTTGCGGACTCTGCGGCGGACACTTTTCGTCCTGTGGGCTGGGAAATACTTCCCGACCGAATTCGTAGCCCTTCAGTCCTGTCACCCAGGCGCAGTCTTGCGGATAGGCGCGGTTATAGCCAGCATCATGTACCCACGGCACGATACCCCAGCGCCGACAATATTCCATGGTACGCACGCCGACCATGTCCATCTTCGGCTGGGTTACCTGGCCATCGCTTCGTTCGATCAGCGTGCACGGCACGCCGCGAAAACCGAGGTCGCCGGCGAGTGCCAGTCCGATTGGGCCAGCGCCCACAATCAATACGGGTGTTTGCATCTACAGTCTCCCAGTGTTTATCGACTTTCCCAGTTCCGTCATGCCGGTGCGACCTCGACGGCCTCTTCGCGATACAGGCCGAGCTTGCGCAGTGCCGGAATGTCGTTGACCTGAAACAGCATCGTGGACGTCTCGTGAGAGCGATTGATATGCTCATGCACAGCCCAGGGCGGAATCGCCATGAAGTCGCCCGCGCCCCATTCGAACGTCGTGCCGTTGACGATCGTCGCGCCCTCTCCACGCATCACGTAATAGACGACGCTGCCCGTGTGGCGATGTGCTTTCGTATGCATGCCTGGTCGCAACGATTGCAACACCGTGCCGATCGTCGGCAACGCCGGGCCACCTGTCACCGGATTGACGTATTCGAGTGCGGTGTCGTCGAATGGATCGGGGGGCAACCCAGCTGCAAGACGCAGCGCCTCCTGTGCGCGTTCCGCCGAGTAAACCAGCAGCGGATTGAGTTCGGGTACGGCGGTATCGTTGAGTGGACGCATGAGACCACTGCCGTAGCGGCGATACGAGTGATCCGGAATCGCCAGTACCGGCTGGCGTGGTGTAGCGGAGCCCTCGAAGAAAGTCGCGTGCATCGAGCGCACCAGCGAGATGTCGAGCACGTCCAGCCAGATCATCGGCTCATCGCCTTTGTGTTCGTGATCGTGCCAGGCCCAAGCCGGCGTGAGCACGAGATCGCCCTCATTCATCTCATAGCGTTCGCCGTCGACGATCGTGTCTGCCCCACGGCCCTGCATGATGAAACGCAGCGCGCTGGCTGTATGGCGATGGGCGGTGGCGATCTCGCCAGGCAGGATGTACTGGATCGAGGCCCAGATCGTCGGCGTGGTGCCAAACGGCAACCCGCGGTTGGCGAGACGCAAGGTCCTACGCTGACCGCCCGCTTCAAGCTTGATATTCGCCCCGATTTTCTCCAGCAGACGCGCGAGATCGGCGGCTTTCCAGTGCGCCGCCTGCATCGTCGATTGTGGCTCGCGCGTGAAAAGCGGGCCATCGGTGGGTTGGGCGATACGGCAGTTATAGCTGTCCAGCTCGTCTGCCAGTGCCTTGCGTTGCGCGGTGTCCGACATGACTGTTTCGTTCATGGCAACTCCGGTTGATTTTGTCCGTCGGGATGCGGCGATTGTTGGCTTGTCGTTATCGAAGTGCTTCTACCAGCTCAGGTACGGCGGTAAACAGGTCATTCACGAGACCATAATCGGCGACGCTGAAAATCGGCGCTTCCTCGTCCTTGTTGATCGCGACGATCACCTTCGAGTCCTTCATGCCCGCCAGATGCTGGATCGCCCCCGAGATGCCGACCGCGACGTACAGTTGCGGTGCGACGATCTTGCCGGTCTGACCCACCTGATAGTCGTTCGGCACGTAGCCCGCGTCGACCGCCGCGCGCGAGGCGCCCAGCGCCGCGCCGAGCTTGTCGGCCAGCGGCTCCAGAACCTTCGTGTAGT
>NZ_VWWM01000061.1:0-47603 GCF_011752945.1 Paraburkholderia sp. Cy-641 | reverse complement strand
GACGGCCGATTGGCGGGATGCGCCGCCGCGACTCGCGACGCCGGGGGTTGCGCCTTCGCGGCAGGCGTTGTCGCCTTCGCTACCGCAGGCGTTGCCGGCACGGCCGACACCGCATGCCCCGGCGCCGCACTTGCGGCACCCGGCGCACTCGCCGCCTGCGCCGGCAACGCGCACGTCCCAACACACGTCCCTGCGCATGCCAACACGCCAACGGCGCGCGCCAGGCTGCGACGAGCAGCATGCGCAACACGACTCGCACCTGGCGTGCGGTATGAAAACGGCATCTCGATCATCTCGCGTCGACGCACCACCGGGACGGAAGCCGCATGTTCCAGTTCAGGCTGGCCAGGCCAATCCCGGTCGTTTATCGCGTATCAGAGCAAACATGATTATTATTGATTGCCCGCCGCTTTAGCGCAGCGCGCGGAACGACGATATTACTCAGCGCATGGCTGCATGTCGATGAAAATACAGCCGATTTTCGAATTCTGCGAAGCGGCTGACAAATTTCGGCAAGCGGTGTGTGAAGCGGAAAATCGCCATGACCTGATTTAAATCGAATCCCTGAAATAAAACCGTGGAACGATCGGCCGGTTCATCCGCTAAAAAAACCTTTCCGGGCCACCGTGATGCGGCTCGATACTTAACCGTTGCGCGAGGAGTCAGAACAATCATGGTCCAACACGATCCAGCCGCCCGCCAGGCAAGCATTGCAGCCGAAATGCACATTGCCGCGGAATTCGACGCACAGCATGAAATCGAGCGCCGGATCGATTTTCTCGCGAACTATCTGCGTAGCAGCGGCCTGAAAACTTATGTGCTGGGAATTAGCGGCGGAGTCGATTCGACAACGGCCGGACGTCTCGCCCAACTCGCGGTCGAACGTTTGCGCGCGAATAATTACAATGCGCAATTCGTCGCAATACGTTTGCCTTACGGCATACAGCGCGACGAAGCCGATGCCCAGCAGGCATTACGCTTCATTCGCGCCGACGAAAATCTCACCATCGATATCCAACCCGCCGCCGATGCGCTGCTCGCATCGCTCGATAAAAGCGGCGTGTTATTCAAGGACGGCGCGCAGCAGGATTTCGTGCACGGCAATATCAAGGCGCGCCAGCGCATGATCGCCCAATACGCGGTGGCCGGCGCACGGGCCGGCGTCGTGATCGGCACGGACCACGCGGCCGAATCGCTGATGGGCTTCTTCACGAAATTCGGCGACGGCGGCGCCGACGTGCTGCCGCTCGCGGGCCTCAACAAGCGCCGCGTGCGCGCGGTGGCGCAAGCGCTCGGCGCGCCCGAGGCGCTCGCGCACAAGGTGCCGACCGCCGACCTCGAAATGCTGCGTCCGTTGCGCCCCGACGAAGACGCCTACGGCATCCCCTACGATGCGATCGACGACTTCCTCGAAGGCAAACCGGTCAGCGATGCGGCGCGCGCGGTGATTCTGCGGTTCTACGAAGCGACGCATCACAAGCGGGCGCTGCCGTATACGCCGTTCGACTGGCCGACGCGGCACGACGAGAAATAACGTCCGGCGGCTGAGGCGCGGGGCGCTTGATGCGCGGCAATGAAAACGGCGGGGATGCGCGATTGGCCGCGCATCCCCGCCGTCGTCGACGCTATCCAGGAAGCCCGCCGGGAATCGGGGTACCGGGTGACGCCCTTAGCGCTCGGGCGGCGGTTCGTCGCTGAACAGATCGGCGCTCGCTTCGAGCGGCTGGCCGCCCAGATGCTTGCCCTGAATCTGCCGCGCGATCACGTCGCCGACATACGGCACGTTGGCGTCCAGTTCGACCATTGCGTAGGCGCCGGGTTTGCCGGCGTCCACGACTTCGACGTTTTTCGCGTAATGCCCGAGTTCGCGCTTCAGAAACTCCCGTACTTCCTGCTCGCTGCACGATTCGGCGATATTGCGCACGGTCAGGTTCATGTGGCCTACCCTCGACGCGCGTGGCGGCCTGTCCGGCGATCCGCGCTTTCGACGCGCACCGGCCGCAGCGCCGCGCGCTGTTTCGCCCGAGCGGCGGCGAGTTCGCGGATCAGGACCGCGCCCGCGACAGCCAAAGCGAACAAGGACAGATAGAAGGCCATCATTCAAATCTCCTCTGCGAATTTCGTCCTGTTGTCAGGATTGCCATCTTCGACACCAGCAGCGCGGCGCAACCGTGCTGCGGGAAACGGTGAAACGTCGCCGTCAATGCACTGTACCTGAATCGGCCGCGCCAACAACAGAAAAACATCGGCGGATTCAGCACGGTGCATGCCCGGCCGGCGCGACTGCTACGGTTCAGCCCAAGATCGGCCGCTATCGACGGCTACTGGCTGCCACCGGCTGCTACTCGCTGCGGCAAACACGCACCGCCACGGCGCAAAGCAAAGCGTGTCGCGGACGGCATCCCGCGGGGGACGTGCGCAAAAGGCGGGCTGATCGAGCCGATCAGTCCGCCGCTTGCACGTTGGTCGCGTTCACCCACCACGCATTCTTGCCTTTCGGCAGGCGGACCAGCACCGCGGACGGATCGTCGACACCGTCGTCGACGATCTGGCACACCGGCAGGCCATCGGGCAGAGGCTTCACCTGGCCGGCCGCCTGGAACAACGCGATGCGCTGCGCGCTCAGCGGATGCAGTTGCCGGTACACGTCGAAGCTGATCGCCGCGGGCACGTCGCCGCGAATCACGAGCGAGTCGGCACGCGCGCAATGAGCGGGCTCGGCGGCGAGAGCAGCGGCGCTGCCGCACAGGCCGGCGATGCTGAGCGCCACGGCGGCGAGACGGGAATGGGTCATGGTGTTTCTCCGAAAAATTGGGGATAGCGAACCGCGAACTGTCGCTCGCACGGGCAACTCGCATGGACGTGCGCACGGCGGATTCTCGCGAAAGCGCGCGCAACCGGACGATGCAAACCGATCCGGCCTGTCGGCCACGCGCACGCGCGGCCTCGAACCCTGCGCTCAGGGCGCGCGTTCGTGCGCCTCGCCGCGCCGGTCGGCGCTGTCGTTTTCGCCTGCGTCGTCGTTGGCGTCGCCGGCCGCGACGTCAAGCCGGCTCATGTCGCACGAGGCCCGGCCGAAGCCCGAATAAAGCGCCGACCAGTTGCCGACGATCGCCGTCTGCGCCTGCGCGAGACTCAGTTGGCCCGTGCAAACGCAGTGCTTGAGCATGACCGCCGCGCGCGCCTTGCGACGCTCGCCCTGCGGACCGGCCCACGGCCGAAGATCGAGATTGGCCGGCGCGTCCGGCGAACCGCCGAGCACGACCGGCACACGCCGGTCGAGCGCGAACGCGACGCCGTCGTCTGCATCGATGCCGCGCGCGGCCAGCATGCGATCCTTGTGCGCCATCAGTTCGTCGAAAGGCGGCGCGACCGCATCCGCGTAACCGGCGCGGCAAATCGTTTCACCGATCGATTGCTGCGTGACGCGCTCATCGAGCATCGTGCCGCCCTGCGCGGCGGCGTCGCCGATATGCAGCGCGCAGAGCGCCACGATAAAGCTCGCGCCCAGCCGCGCTGCGCGCCGAGCCTTCGGAGCGGGGTGGGCAACACCGCTCGCGCGCGCGAGTAGCGGCGCGCGAGCGTCGTCGTTGCTGCGGGTCACGTCGCGGAAAAAACGGCTGCGACGCGTGTCTGCCATACCTGCATTCATTCGTCGGCGCGCCGGCGGAGGCGCGCGGTAGTTCAATTCGCAGGGCAATTAAAACATATTCAATATGCTTAGGTATAAAAGCCCGGCACACGCCTGCGACGCGAGCCGGGATCATGAGCCCATTAACGTGCGCGGCAACAGGCGGCCAGGCCGACTGGAAGCCCCTGTTTCATGGCAGTTCCTGCGCGAGGCGAGCAACGACGAAAATCGACACGCCCCACTGCGGCAGCCCCCGCCGCTACTTCGCGACCCGCGCCTGCAACGCGCGAATCCGGCCAAGCGCCGGTTCATTCGAGAGCGTCTGCTCGTACATCTGCGCGAGGTCGGCCTTCAGCGCGGTGCGCGAGCCGCCGTCGAGATAGACCATGTGCCCCGACGGATAGAACCGCGCCGACAGGTTCTGCCGCACCTGCTGGCTGAGCAGCGGCATCTGCTGGAGATCGAGCACGGTCTGATAGAACGGCGTCACGAAGTCGAAGAAGCCGTTCGCCGACAGCACCTTCAGGTCGGGATTGAGCGCCATCACCGCCGCGAGGTCGCCCGCCGTGTACAGGATGATGTTGCCCTTCGGGTCGACGCCCTTCTGCGCGCCGGTCGGATCGATATGGCTGAAATCCCAGTACTTGAACGCCTGGTCGTTGAGGTCGGTGAACGACGAATTCGACGTGTACTTCAACTGCTCGTTCAGGTACACGTTCCACATCGTCGTGTAGACGCCGGTCACGGCGGTCATGGTCGGATCGTTGCCGCCGGAGTTCGGATCGATCTTGCCGGCAATGCCGGTCTCGATCGCGGTCACGCGGCCGTCGTATTCGCCGAGCGCGAGACCTTGCGCCTTGAGCAGCGTGGTCAGGAACAGCGAATTGCCGCGGCTGTCGTAGCCCGCGATGTCGAGGCTCCACGCGAGCAGCGTCGTCTTGTCGATGCCGGTGTATTCGCTGAGCTTTTCGACGGTCGCGGAATCGGTGGTCGGAAACTTGCGCAACGCGGCCAGATAGTCGGTGCGCGAGAACTGCGCGACCTCTTCGGCAAACGCGCCGAGATCGGTCGGGCGCGGCGCGACGCCGAGCTTCCGGTGATACCAGGCGTCCGCTGCCGCGGTGGGCAACGCGCCGACCGGATTGCCGGCCTGCGTATAGTCGAGAATCGACGATTGCAGCGTGATGCCGTTCAGATCGACGCCGTCCTCGTGCAGGCGATACGCGAGCACGCAACTACGCGCCGTGCCATACGATTCGCCGAACAGATACTTCGGCGAATTCCAGCGGTTGTTCTTCGTCAGAAAGCGCTTGATGAACTGCTTGAGCGAATCCGCGTCCTGATCGACGCCCCAGAAGTCGCGATTCTTCTTCGGCGCGATGGCCGCCGAATAGCCGGTGCCGACCGGATTGATGAAAACGAGGTCGCTTTTGTCGAGCAGGCTGTCCGGATTGTCTTCCATCGCATACGGCGCGGGCGGCGTGAAGCTCGGCATCGACGTTTTGATGCGGCGCGGCGCGAACGAGCCGAGCAGCACGAACACCGACGACGACCCCGGTCCGCCGTTATAAAAGAACGTGACCGGCCGCGTTTCTTCCTTCTGGTTGTCCTGCGTGAACGCGACGTAGAACATCCGCGCTTCGGGCTGCGAGCTGCTCGGATCGACGATCACGAGATGCCCTGCCGTCGCCGTGTAGTTGATTTTCCTGCCGCCGATCGTCACCGCGTGATGCGTAACCGCGGCGGTCTCCGCCGTCTCGGTCACCGAATCGTCCGGCCCGTTCCCGTAGGCGACCGGATCGAAGAACGGCTGGTCGCCGGCCTTGGCCTTGTGCGGCTCGCTGGTGGTGACCGCAGCCGCCGTGGCCTCGGTGGATGCGTTGTGCGACGGATGCTGACTACCGGAAGCAGACTCTGTGTTCGTCATGATCGCTCCATGGGTTCGATTTAACGTGCCGCGTCTTCGCTTTACGTCCTCGCTATACGTCCTTGTTTCGCGTCCTTGTTTCGCGTATTCGCCTTGTATCCTCGGTTTACATCCGCGCTTCTTCACTTCCGCGCTTCATTTGCCCGCTTCATTTGCCGGCTTCACTTCCTCGCTTCACGTCCTCTACCGGCGGTCCGCCACGTATCGCGAACCGTTGCCGACTGTCGCCGCCAGCCTGTTGACTATAGTGCGGCCGCCACCTTCTGGCCAATCGGACTGCCCAGTCCCGTGCAGGCGTCCCAGCCCACCGATGCCGCGAAGCTGCCGTTGTTGCCCTGCGTGATGTCGTTGCAGACGCCCGGCGCCTTGTAGAGCTTCGCGTTGACAAAACCGGCCGGCTGCCCGTTCGCCGCGTTGATCCGCGCGATCAGCGCCGCCCATAGCGGCGCGACCGCGCTCGTGCCGCCGATCACCGTCTGCGTGCCGTCGATCAGCACGCTGTAGCCGGTGACGGGCGACGCATCGCCCGCGACGTCCGGCACGCCGCGCCCGCCGAGCGCCACGCTGCCGCCGCCCGGCGACGTCACCGACAAGCCCTTCTGCCACACCGGCACCGCAAACGCCTGGCTCACTCCGCCGCCGCTCGCGCCGCCCTGTTCGCCGTCGTTCCACACCACCTCGCGCGTGATCGACGAGCCCGACGCGGTGAGCTGCGTGCCGCCGCACGCGAGCACGTACGGGCTCGATGCAGGGAAGTCGACCTGATCGCCGCCGCCCGAGCCATCGCTCGAACCGCTGTCGCCCGACGCCGCGCAGATCGTCACGCCGAGCGCCGCCGCCGACTGCAGCACGCTGTTGAACGCCTGCATCGACTGGCTGGTCCAGACCGACTCGGGCGCACCCCAACTGATCGAAATCACCGAGGGCTTATTGGCCGTGTCGTGCACCGCGCGGCTCACCGCGTCGATAAAACCGGCGTCGCTGTTCTGCGTGAAGTACACGGCGATGGTCGAGCGCGGCACGATCGCGCCGACGATCTCGATGTCGAGCGTGACCTCTCCGTCGGGCCCGTTCGGGTCGCCGCTCGGCCGATTGCCGCCTTGATCGACGCCGACCGCTGTCACGTTGGGCGAGGCCACGCCGAGGCTCGAAAAATACGCCGTGAGATCGGACGTGTTATAGCCGCCGCCGAGTTCGATGATGCCGACACACTGGCCGTCGCCATCGCCTTGTGGAAACTGGTAGAGCGAGGCGAGCTGCAGCGGCGTGAACGACGCCTGATGCGCGCGCGCCGGCACGAACGGCGGCCGGATGCGGAAGTGCGGCCGCGCCTGTGGCCGGTTGTCGAGCCCGAGCACCGCCTCGACGACGCCGTGCAGATCGTCCGGCACGCTGATCGTGCCGGTGCGGCCGCGAAACTGCCCGGCCGTGTGATGCTGATAATGCGCGAGTGCGACCTCGAACGCGCTCTGGAACTGCGCGATCGTGCCGCTCAGCAGGACGAGACGCGCCGCCGGGTCCTCACGCACAACCGTCAGACCATGCGCGGCCGCGAACGCCCCGACCTTCGCGATATCGTCCGGCGCGGCGCCGTAGTCTTGCGCGAGCGCTTCACGCGAAAGCGGTTTGACGCTCGGGTCGCCGGCCTCGATCCGGCTCATCAGCGCATCGAACTGCGCCTGCTGCCGGCGGCGCAGCATCACGAAAACCTCGATCCGCTCCGTCGGATCGCATTGCCCGACGACCTTTACGCCTTGCTCGACCGTGCGCTCGCTGCCCGGCAATGGGTGCCTGTTGACCATGGTGTCGACTCTCCTGTTAGCGTGGCGGGCCCGCACGGTGCGCGCACGGCCCGGTTGCACCTCAGCACGCCACGCGCCTGCGCGCGCGCCGCCTTGCCGCCTGGCCTCGTTTCACGCCGCGGCGGCAAGTTGCTGTTCGAGGACTTCGTTCAACCGTCCGACCCGGGCATTCGAGCACAGTTCCGGCGCGCGCGGCAGTTGGCCGAATGGCTAATGTGCATCGCACGTGCGGCGCGCTATGATGCTTCAGCGGCATTCCAGCCACTTCATTGTTGCCTCGCGCGCCGGCCCGCGCGCACGATCGAGAAAATCAGAGGAACCCATGTCAATTTCGATGTATCAAGCATCATTGCCTGTGCTGATTCGCGGTCTCACGAACCTGCAAGCCATCCTCGGCAAAGCCGAGGCGCACGCGGCCGCGAAGCAGATCGAGCCCTCGGTGTTCACGAACGCCCGGCTCGCGCCGGACATGCTGCCGCTCGTGCGTCAGGTCTATATCGTGAGCGACACCGCGAAGGGTTGCGCCGCGCGGCTGGCCGGCGTCGAGCCGCCGAAATTCGAAGACGTGGAACAGACGTTCGACGAATTGCAGGCCCGCCTTCAAAAGACGATCGATTATCTGAAGGAGTTCAACGCCGCGCAGATCGACGGTTCCGAAACGCGCGCCATCACGCTGAAAATGCGGGTGGGCCCGCTCGAATTCACGGGCATGTCGTATCTGTTCGGCTTCGTGCTGCCGAACTTCTATTTCCACGTGACGACCGCGTACGACATCCTGCGCCACAACGGCGTCGAACTCGGCAAGCTCGATTATCTGGGTACGATGCAATAAGGAGGCGGGCCGCCGGGTCCCCGCCTGAAGCCAGTCGGCATCGGAGCAGCAGCAGACCGGCGCGAGACCACCCCAGCCAAGCCGCGCCGCGCGCCGGCGCCCTATGCAGCGAGGCGCTAGGCGTGGATGCGCGGCTGGAACGCAATCACCGCCATGCCGGCGAGCGTCAGCGCGACGCCTGCCGCATCCCAGAGCGTGGGCCGCACCTTGTCCACGCCCCACAGCCACGCAATCGCCACCGTCACGTAGACACCGCCGTAAGCCGCATACACACGGCCCGCGGCGGTGCCGTGCAGCGTCAGCAGCCATGCGAACAGCGCGAGGCTCAGCGCGCCGGGCAGCAACAGCCACGCGGAGCCGTCCTCCTTGAGCCAGCGCCACGGCAGATAGCAGCCGAGAATTTCGGCGACGGCGGTCACGACATACAGCAGGAAGGTTTTCATCGATGAAGGGAAGCAAGCCATTGTGTCGCCGCGCGCGGCGCGGCGGGGTATCCGTGAAGCGCGGGCAAGTAAGACGGCCCGCGCCGCTATCGGCTTTATTAACACAATCACTTGGCGCCGCGAACATGGCGCATGCGACAGTCGCGCTACCTCAACCCTGACGGCTATCGGTTATGAGCATCGAGTCACCCTGCATCGACATCTGCAAGTTCGACGACAAAACCGGCTTTTGCATCGGCTGCATGCGCACACGCGACGAATGCAAAACCTGGAAGAAGATGAAGGACAAGCATCGCAGGAAGATTATCGAGGACCAGCCGCGGCGCGAGCGCAAGCTGAAGAAGTGAGCGACAGTGAACGGCGCCGCGGGGCATCAGCGTCTTCGCTTCGCTGCCCCGCCGCCCTCGCGACACCGCCTCAATCGAGCGAAAGCCGCAGCGCAAATCCGATCAGCGCAGCCGAGAACGTCCAGCGCTGCAAGGTCTGCGCGAGCGGATGAGCGCGCATCCAGCTGGCGATGCGCGCGGCGCCGGTCGCATATAGCGCGTCGAAGCATGCGCCGGTCACGAGCAGCACGACGCCGAGTTCGATCATCTGCAGCGCGACCGGCCCCGCCTCCGGCCGCACGAATTGCGGCAGCAGGACCGAACAGAACAGCAGCGCCTTCGGGTTCAGCAGATTCGTCAGCAAGCCTTTGATGAACGCGGTCCACAACGGACGCGCCGCAGCGGCATTGGACGCCACGGCAGCACGCCCCTCGTCGGGCAAAGCGAAGCCCGGCGAGCGGAAAATCTGAATCCCGACCCACGCGAGATAAACCGCGCCGACGTAGCGCACCGCGTCGTACAGCCACGGCGCGTTGCGCAACAGCGCGGCCATCCCGCATGCCGAGAGCGTCACGTGCGTGGCGCGCGAAAGTCCGAGCCCGGCCGCCGCCGCGAAGCCGCTGCGCACGCCGCGCGCGATGCTGGTTTGCAGAATCAGCGCCATGTCCGGCCCGGGCACCGCATAAACGACGAACAACGCCGCGATATACACGGCCAGCAGGTGAGCGGAAATCATGGAAGCCTCCTTGTTTTTAGAGGCTCTATCTTGCTATCGGCGGCAGAGTGTTTGCTGGCGAATTGCCGATCCCAAACTTTCATTTGAAGCGGAATGCGCTAATATTTGTTCACTTTAACGAGCTTTCCCCCACCCCTCGCCGATACCCCGAAACCATGCCCGCCGCCGATCTCGACAAAACCGACCGCGCCATCCTCGCCGCGCTGCAAAACGACGGCCGCATGCCGAATGCGCGGCTCGCCGAAACGGTCGGCCTCAGCGAAACGCCGTGCGCGCGGCGTCTGAAACGCCTCGAAAACGACGGCTATATCGATCATTACCGCGCGATGCTGTCGCGCGCCGCGCTCGGCCTTGGCGTGGTCGCGTTCGTCTACGTGCGCTTCGCGGTGCACGACCGCGCGACCGCGACGCGCTTCGAGCGCGAGGTGCAGGCGATCCCGCGCATCCTGTCGTGCCACAACGTGTCGGGCAGCGCCGATTACATCCTGCAGGTCGTCGCGCGCGATCTCGACGACTACGGCGCGTTCATGCGCGACGAGTTGCGCAGTCTGCCGGGCGTGACCTCGGTGGAGTCGTCGTTATCGTTGCGCGAGGTGAAGCCGTATGGCGGCCTGCCGCTTTCCTGATGCCGCTTTCATCAACGCGAACGTGGCATAGTCACGCCTTTGAAGCCCTCTTGCGAAGCGGCGCGAGCCGCTCCGATGCAACCCGACGAACCGGAGTTTTCATGGATCACGACAAGGCGCGAGCCGAAGAAACCGCCGCGATGGAACGCGTGCTGACCGCGACAAAGCGGGTGCAGACGGCGTTTGCGTCGCTGCAGACACAATTCCCGCCGGCCGGCGCCGGCAAACCCACGCAGTTTGCCCTGCAAACGTTCGACGCCGCCTTGCAGGAACTCGAAGACGCGCAAGCCGCCTTCGACGAAATGCTCGGCGATCTGCTCGACGGCAATCGTTGAGCCGGAGCCGGCCGGCCCGGCGCCCCGCGCGACGCTATCTGAGCGGCGCCGCCCTGCCGCTCACGTTCGGCGCGCGTGGATCGGGGTTCATATAGAGGGCCGTGCCGTTGGCGCGCATGTCGTTGAGCACGGGGCCGGCGCCGGCTGAACCGGTGCCGTACGCCGTGCCCGGCGACGTTCCCACGCCCGGCGCCGGGCCGCCGCCGACACCCGTGCCGAGGCCCATGCCGGCCGCGCCGTGCCCCGTGCCGCTGCTCCCGCCCGATTCGCCGGATTGCGCGCCGCCGCCCGGGTTGCCCAACTGCTGGGCCCATCCCACCTCCGCGGTTCCCGCCATCAGCACCACCGCAACCATCACCGCTCGCGCGATCCCACCTGTTCCGCTTCTCATGACTCACCCCTGGCTTCGATTTCATCGACCCCACGGCACGACGCCGATAGCGCCGCACGCTCCCCTCCTATTCTGAGCCCGCCGCCCAACGCGTGCAGCGGCGCTGCACCCGCACGGAGCGTGCCCGCGCGCGTTATGATCGGTCGTAACAGCAGACCGGCCGAGCGCGCACGCGCGGGAGCACGACGCAGCACGATGGAGCACGCCTACATCCACCTTTTGCATCTGCTTGCCGGCCACTCGGCGTGGATGCTCGCGGTCGTGTTCCTGGCGGCTTTTCTCGAAGCGATCGCCGTGATCGGCACGTTCGTCCCCGGCAGCACCGCGATGTTCCTCGCCGGCGCGCTAACCGGCACCGGCGCGCTGAGCCTCGCCTGGGTATTCGTCTGGGCGATCCTCGGCGCGGTCGCCGGCGACGGCATGAGCTTCTGGCTCGGCAGCCGCTACAAGGAGCACATCGCCCAGATGTGGCCGCTGAGCCGGCACCCCGAGCTGCTTGTCGCGGGCCAGCGCTTCTTTCTCAAACAGGGCTCGAAAAGCGTCGTGCTCGCGCGCTTCATCGGCCCGTTGCGCGCGATCGTGCCGGTCGTCGCCGGCATGATGGACATGAGCCCGCTGCGCTTCTACGCGATCAACGTGCTCTCGGCGCTGCTGTGGGCGCCGGCGCATATCCTGCCGGGCGTCGTGTTCGGCGCGTCGGTGCTGCTCGCCGGCGCGGTGTCGTTCCGGCTCGTCGTCATCATCGCGATGCTCGTATGCATCGTCTGGCTCAGCTTTCGCGGTGCGAGCTTTCTCGTCTCGCACGCGAACGCGTGGTCGAGCGCGGCGGGCCGCCATCTCGGCAACTGGGCCTGCCGCCATCCCGGGCCACTCGGCCGCGCCGCGCGCCGCATGCTCGATCCCGATGCGCCGGACGCGACCAGCATCGTCGTGACCTCGCTGCTCGTGCTCGTGGCCGGCGTGCTTTTCTTCGGTGTCCTTGGCGATGTCGTCAGCGGCGATCCGCTGACCACCGTCGATCTGTCGGTCTATCGCTTCCTGCAATCGGTGCGCACGCCCTGGGGCGACACGGTGCTGGCCCATCTCGCGACGCTCGGCAGCGGCATCACGCTGAGCGCGCTGATCGTCACGGTCGCGCTGTGGATGCTATGGGAGCGGCGCTGGCGCACGATCGGCTACTGGCTCGCGGCGGTCGCGTTTTCGCAGTTGCTGATTCTCGGCCTGCAACTGGCGATGCGCCGCGCGCCGCCCAACGAACTGATGACGAGCCACTACGTGTTTCCGAGCAATCACGTCGCGGCGACGGTGATCGTCTACGGCTTTCTCGCGTTTCTGCTCGCGCGCCGGGTCGGCAAGATCGAGGGCGTGCTGGTCGCGGGCGCAAGCACGCTCGCCGTGATCGTCGTCGCGTTCGCGGGCGTGTACTTCGGCCGCTACTGGGTGTCGGATGCGATCGGCGGCGCGGCGCTCGCCTGCGGCTGGGTCGCGATCGTCGCGCTGACGGCGATCTGGCGGCATCCGCAGCCGCCGCCGCAACGCCGCTTGATGCCGCTCGTCATGCTCGCGGTCGTGGCGTTCAGTGTGGCCGCGCAACTCGGCGTCGAGGCGCCCACGCCGCCCGACAGCACGCCGCGGCCGCCGCCCGTGCGGCTCACCGAGGCGGCATGGCGGATGTCCGAATGGAAGCGGCTGCCCTGTTTTCGCTCCGACATGGGTGGCGACCGCAAGGAGCCGTTCACGCTGCAATGGGTGTCGGAGCCCGCCACGATGCGCGACCGGCTGCGCGCGCAGGGCTGGATCGAGGGCACCGACGTATCGGCGCGCAGCCTGCTCTCGCTTGCCTCGCCCGATGTCGCGGCGGTGGCGCTGCCGGTCTTGCCGAAGCTCGACAACGGCGTGCCGTCGTCGCTGGTGTTCATGCGGCCGGGCGAGTCGCGCGAGGAACGCTACGTGCTGCGCTTCTGGCCGAGCGGCTATGCGGTCGACAACGGCACCTCGGCCGCGCCGCTGTGGGTCGGCGCTTTGGCGCACGAACGGCTGTCGCGGCCATCGTGGCCGATCAACATTCTGCGCATCGACAAGGAAACGACCGCGCTCGCGGCAAGCGCGAAATCGGGCGCGGCACTCGGTGCGACGGTTCTCGCGGAAGTGGCATGTCACGGCGTGCCGGTGTCGCTGCTCGTTTCGCCGGGAAATTGAGTTCACGGACAAAGCGGCTGTTGCGTCATATGCGGCGCATAGACGATATGCCGTGCGTAGACGAACGGAAAAACATGTCGGCGCCCGAGCGCCATTGGAAATTCGCGTATTGCAATCGGTGACCTCAGCATGGGCTTTTCCGATCGATCACGATCGGCACGATTTGCCACAAGTCATTTGCCGCAATTGATCGCGCAATGAATGACCGCGAAAAAACCAGAAAGCGAATTACGCGGTAATTGCCATACGGGGAATGACTCGTGCCGCGATTCGCGCGTACCGATTGCAAACCGGCAACCGCATGCGACATATGTCACGCGAATCTCCGTTGCACAAATGCAACGAAAAGACGCAATGAAAAGCAGTGAGAAACCATTACCGCTGCTGTCCCGCGCTTTCTCCCATTCCATCGTTTCCACCCGGCTCTTTCCACCGCATGGCCCATTCTTATTCACTCGCGCAATTCACAATATAGCGAGAAAAAATCAAACTGATTCCACAGATACCCACCCTATTTTTTTGCCCAATTGCACACTTTGACGTTATCGTCTCGAAGCGACCTGAATTCGTAGATCAATAGGAGTCCCGTGTGCGGAATCGATTGACGTCCAGCATGAAGAAAGACCGCAAATCCGCAGTACTCGGCAGCCACCGCTCGCGTATTTCCAGACTCACTCCCAGGCTATCTCTTTGCATCAGCCTGCTGATGTTCGGCGCCGGCTACTCCGCTTATAGCGTTGCCGGCGTTTCGGTATTGCGTCCGCCGCGAGAAGCGCTCGCGAATAGTCCGCTCGAAGTCACGATCGTCTATTCCGGCGACGCACCCAACGGCACCGAGGTCGACGTTCCGGCACAACTGAATATCTCGCTCAGCAATCCGGACGTGATACCGAGGCCGCTGGCGCTCGCGCGCGAAAGCGGCGCGCCCGATCATCTGAAGCTCGCCGCGGGAGAACTCAAGGCGGTCCGCTATGTCGGCGCGTGGCCCGAATGGGCGCGCGGCGCGATGAAGATCGACGTGCCCGATCTCGACGTGTCGCCCTCGTTCGTCCTGCTCACGCGAGCGCCGCGCGGCAGGGGCACGGCGCTCGCGTCGGCTGACGGTACGCCGGACGCTGCGGCAAGCGTTTCGAAGAGCGAACCATCCCAAACCAGCCTGATCGCATCGTCGCCGGCACCGGCGCACCCCGCCGCGCCGGTGCCCGAAATCAACAGCTTCCTCAGCCGCTTCTCCGCCTACGAGCCCATGTATTTCGCCGACGGCTCGAATGGCGAGAACCTCGCGAAATTCCAGCTGAGCTTCAAGTTCCGCCTCGTCACGCCGGACGATCCGCGCTCGCGAGGCTTCGCCGACAATCTTTATTTCGGCTATACGCAAACTTCGCTGTGGGATCTCGGCGCGTACTCCGCGCCATTCCGCGACACGAGCTATATGCCGGCGCTGTTCTATTACCTCGAAGACACGGGCTGGAAGAGCAAGCGGTGGAGCAAGATGGGGCTGATGGCCGGCTACGAACACGAGTCGAATGGACGCGACGGTCCCGAATCGCGCGGCATCGACATCTTCTTCGTCAAGCCGATCTGGGATTTCGGCGACCTCAACGGCAACCATCTGACCGTGGCGCCGAAGGTCTACTACTACGCCCATATTGCCGGCGAGAACCACGACATCACCGACTATCGCGGCTATATGGACCTGCTGCTCAAATACGGCAGCACCGACAGCTGGCAAATCGCGACGACGCTTCGCAAAGGCATGAAGGGCGGCAAAGGCAGTATCGATACGCAGTTCACCTATCCATTGGCGAAGCTCATCAATAACCGCTGGGGCGGCTTCCTGTGGGTCGGGTTCTTCACAGGATACGGAGAAGACATTCTCGACTACAATCAGCACCGCTGGATTGCGCGCATCGGCTATAGCATTACGCGCTAAGCCGACGTTGTTCAGCCATGCAGACGAAGGGCCGCACGCGGCCCTTTTCTTTCGTCGATAACGGCGCCACCTCGTGCCGGAAGCTGATCGAAAGTTCTCCCGGGTTCTTCCCCGATCCCAACTCAAGCCCGACCGGAAGCTCACCAGAAGCTCACTTGAAGCTCATTCAGCCCGACCGAAGTTCGCCCAAAGCGAATTGCAATCTTCCGGGGCACGTCAATAATTAAGTAGCTTGTGAATCCTGTGTGCACGAACAGACGGGCACACTGCCGCGGATTTCTCTAGAGTTGAAGGGTCGCCGGTCAATCCGGGCTGGCCACGCCGCGCTGATTCGCCAGCGTACATTCAAACTCCAAGGAAAAACCAATGAAAACTGCTCTCCTTAAAGACGTGTCGACCATTTCCAACGGGCAAGCCGGGTTAGTCGTGCATCGAAATAGTGCACCGCTGATCCTCAAGAACGAAATTCACCCGGAACAGATCCGGGACAATCTGCCGGGCCGCCAAGGCGGCGTCGGCTTTCTGTTTCACGCCACCGACTGGGAAACGCTTTCATTTTCTTTTCACAACGTTCGTCCCCGGAGCGAATCGTTCGAAGAGGAACTCTGGAATACCAAGCCCTTTATCGCCTCGCCGATCTATTCGGGCTCACAGGTGATCGGCGCCAATATCGCGTGCCCGGTGCCGCTCGAAATGTGGCTGGGCAGTCCGCGCGGCATCAAGCGTTTCCGCGAAACGCAATTTTTTCCGGCACTCGAACTCGCCCGGGAAGCGGGACTCGGCATGATCGCGATGGGCGCCTCGACGCCGTACGCGTGCAATTACGGCGCGCTGCCGCGCCCGATCAAGCCGCCTCACATCACGACCGGCCACGCGGCCACCGCCGCGATGCTCAAGGACTGGGCGATGCACTGCTGCGACCAGCTCGACCTCGAATTCGGCAAGACGAAGCTCGCGCTGTTCGGCGCGGCCGGCCGGCTCGGTACGACGGTCGCCAAGTATCTGCTCTACAAGGACGCGCCGCGCGAACTGATCCTGATCGACCTGCCAGACAAGATGAACCTGCTGATCGACCAGGCGAGAGAACTGCTCGCGTCGGACCTGCTCGGCAAGTCGAAGGTCTCGGTGCATACGTTCAGCCCCGATACGCAACTGCCCGCCTTCGATGGCGCGATTCTCGCGAGCAGCACGAGCGTCCCCTACCTCACCGCCGCCGATCTCAAGCGCGCGCAGTTCTGGATCGACGACTCGCATCCGCGCGCGGCGAGCGTCGAGGCCGAACTCGCTTCGCGCGGCCATACGCTCTATATCGAATGCTTCGCCCGCGGCCCGGCCGGACTCGATACCGCGTTCCCGTTCCGGCTGCCGTCCACGCGCGACTGCTACACCTGCTTCGCCGAAGGCTATTCGGCCTGGCAGGAAGGTATCGCCTCCGATTTCATCATTGGCAGCCCGCCCGTGTGGTCCGTCTCTTATACTCACAGTCTCCTCAAGAAAAACGGCTTTTCGGTCGGTCCGTTCCACGGCAAGAACGGCGCGCCGGTCAGCCTCGAGGGACTGGAAGCGCATCGATTCAATACGCATGAGTTGATGGGGTCGTAACGTGAACGGAGGCCTGATGGCGATATCACGCGAAACGATGCGGGATATGCTCGAAAGAAGCAGGTTTGCGATCCGGTGGGGAGGCGCACTCGGCCTCCTGTGCCACCCCATCTATTACGTCGTCTGGACCTACATCCTTCCGCAGCCCTACGACAACCTGATGCTGCGGCTCAGCGCGGCGGCCGTGTGCATTCCGCTGCTGTTCCAGTCGCGCTGGCCGAAGCGCGACAACCACTATCTGCTGATCTACTGGCATTGCTGCCTGATCTACGTGCTGCCGTTCGTCTGCACGTTTCTGACGGTCAGAAACGATTTCTCCACGATGTGGATGATGACCGAGGTCATGATGATCTTCATTCTGGCCTTGTGCATCGACAATCCGCTGCTGCTGATGGCCTGCATCGGCATCGGCGTGTTCTCCGGCGGCTTCGCCGCGGTGCTCAGCGCGCCGCACCCGGTCGTGCTCAGCGCCGAAGACAAATCGAATATCGCGCTGCTGCCGGTGGTCGTGCTGTGCAGCATGGCATTCAGCCACGCGATCAGCAAGGGACGCATCTTCGTCGAAAAGAATCGCGCGCTGCAGGCGCTCGCGGGCTCCATCGCGCATGAAATGCGCAATCCGCTGAGCCAGCTGCGCCATGTGCTCGACCGCGTCCAGGAAGCGCTGCCCGCCGTGACCGAGCCCGGCGAAGCGACGACCCTCACGCACGGCCGGGCGTCCGTGCTGTACAACCATCTCGCCCAGGGGCAGCTGTCGATCGAGCGCGGCCTGCGCATCATCGCGATGACGCTCGACGAAGTCAGCGCGAAATCGATCCGCTCCGACAGCCTGAGCTACCTGCACGCGGCGGCCACCACGCGCAAGGCGCTCGAGGAATACGGCTTCGACAACGACAACGAGCGCGCGAAAATCAGCATCGCCGTCAGGAAAGACTTCATCTTCAAGGTCGACGAAACGGTCTATCTGTTCACGCTGTTCAACCTGATCAAGAACTCGCTCTATCACATTGCCCCGTATCCGCAGGCCACGCTCACGCTGATCGTCGAGCGCAATAAGGTGATCGTGCGCGACACTGGCGCGGGCATCGCCGCCGAGCTTATTCCGCATCTGTTCGAGCCGTTTCGCACGGCCGGCAATTCGGGCGGCACGGGGCTCGGGCTCGCCTACTGCCAGCGCGCGATGCGCGCGTTCGGCGGCAACATCGAATGCCAGTCGGAAGTCGGCAAGTTCACCGAGTTCACGCTGAGCTTTCCGGCCGTGTCGGCCGAGGAAGTCGCGGACCACGAGCGGCGGATCTTCGAGCGCGCGATGCCGGTGTTCCGCGGCAAGCGCGTGCTCGTCGTCGACGACGACAACACGCTGCGTGCCCGCACCCGCCGCGTGCTGACCAAGGCCGGTGCCTACGTGAGCGAGGCGCAAAGCGGCGAAGTCGCGCTCGCCACGCTGCGCCGCGCGTCGCCCTACGACCTCGTGCTGATGGACATTAGCATGCCGGGCCTGGACGGCTATGCGACGACCGAGCGGATTCGCGCCGAGCGCGAATGTCCGAACCGCAACGTGCTGATCGCGGCCTATACCGCCGAGCCCGGCAACGCGGTGCGCCTGCGCTCGCGCCGCGCCGGCATGGACGAGATCATCAGCAAGACGTCGAGCGTGCAGGAACTGATCACCGCGCTGCAGGCGCTGTTCGAGAACGGCACGCGGCACGATGCGGGGCTGCGGCCCGACGGCCTGATCGGCCGCTCAATCCTCGTCGCCGACGACGACACCTACAGCCGGCTCGTCGCGAAGGCCTATCTGGAGCGCTGCGGCGCGAGCGTGGTCGAGGCCGAACACGGCCAGGCCGTGCTGACGCGCCTGCAGGAAGACGGCTTTATCGACGCGATCCTGATGGACATGAACATGCCGGGCATGAGCGGCATCGACACGACGAAGGCGATCCGCGCGCGTACCGACGCCTACGCCACGGTGCCGGTCATCGCGCTCACGAGCCATTCCGACTCCGAATCGATCCAGGCCTGTCTCGCAGCCGGCATGAACGAAGTGATGATCAAACCGGTGCAGGCCGGCGCGCTCTATGCATGTCTCGCGCGCCAGTTCGGCACGCATGGTCAAGGCGCCGCGCAAGCGGCGGCGAGCCTCGCCGCAGCCACGCAGACGGAACCCGCGGACGCGCCGCTCGCGCCGACGATGCCAGATGCATCAATCACTCCCGCGAGCCCGCTTGCGGCCGTGCCCGAAGACAACCTGCTCGACGAGGAACATCTCGAAGAACTGGCCGCGCTCGATCTGCTCGACGAATCGTTCATCAACGGTATCGAGCAGATCCGCACGCTCGTGACGCAGCTCGTGGCGAGCACCGCGGCCGTCGACCTCAAGGCGACGCACGTGGCCTTGCATGCGCTGCTCGGCGTCAGCGGCAACATCGGCGCAAAGGCGCTGCATGGTTATGCGCGGCAGATATATCCGCGCGTGATCGCGGGCGAGTGGCCGCTCGAAACCGACTGGCTCGCGCAAATCCGCGTGCTGAGCACGCGTTCGGCCGATGCGCTGCAGCGCCACCATGCAGCGGCGAACGCGCGGCACGATCATCGCGATGCGATGAGCGATTGAGCGTGCCCGAGGGTAAGCGGCGCGTGATGGTGCGCGATGGTGCGTGACGGCGCGTAGCGTTGCCGGGTTCAGCCCGGCTCAACCAGACGCAACCCGGCACACCCCCCGCTCATTTCAATCGCCCGCGCCCTCGGCACGGCTCGTCAGGCTGGCAAAGCCGAGGTTCGGAAAGCCCATCGTGACCGTGGTGCCCTCTCCGACCGTCGATTCGACGCCGAGCCGCCCGCCGAACGACTGCATGATGCGATTGCAGAAGATCATCCCCATGCCATGCCCGCCGGCTCCGGCATAGGTCGTCACCGGGTCCTGCAGCAGCCGCGCCTTGACCTCGGGCGCGATCCCGGGGCCGTTGTCGCGCAGGCGGATCTCGGGCTCCGGATTCTCGACCACTTCGAGCCACAGCGACGGTGCGGCCGTGTCGCCGAGCGCGCGCAACGCATTCGACATCAGCGACGACAGCACGAGCGCGACGCAATTGGGCATCGCGCGCACGACGAAATCGCCCTGCACGTCGACCCGAATCCAGTCGCGCTGCGTGCCGACGAACGGGTAGGTGTCGAGCAGCGACGCGATCAGCCGGGTCGCCTTGATCTCGCGCCCGCCCGTTTCCGAGGCCGACGGCTGGCCGCCGCTCTTGTGCACGGTCGCCCAGAACGACGAGATCAGCGTGAGGCAATACTGCGCGTTGTCGAGCATCGAGCGCGCCGCGTCGCCGATCTCCTTCTGCCGGTCGGGATCGTACTGCTCGGCGACGTCGTTCTCGACCGAGCGCGCGAACAGCGAAATCGCCGCGAGCGGCGTGTTCAGTTCATGGGCGAGGAAGGCCAGCGTTTCGTCCATCGCGAGCAGACGCTGTTGCCGCGTTTCGCGTTCCGCGTAGCGCGCGATCGCCAGTTGCAGCACCTCGCGCACCTTCTCCGTGCGCAGCGGCTTTTCGAGAATGCGGAAGACGTCGCCGGTATTGACCGTTTGCAGCAGCATGTCCTTGTCCGCATAGGCGGTCACGAGGATGCGGATGATCTGCGGATACTCCTGCGCGACCTGGCGCAGCAGGTCGTCGCCGTCGCGGCCCGGCATCCGGTAGTCGGTCACGAGCACGGCGATCTCGGCGCCGTGCGTGCCGAGCAGCTCGATCGCCTCGTCCGCGCTCTGCGCGACGTGCACGCAGTAATCGGCACGAATCGCACGGGAGAAATGGTTGCGCGACATCTCCTCGTCGTCGACGAACAGAACGGAAAACGGTGGCTGCGTCGTGTCACTCATTGCTTTCCCAACGAATAGCGGTTGTTGCCGCCGATTATTGAACAGGTGTCCCCGCGAGGATCATATACAAAGCGGCGGCGCGGCGTGAACCCATGCGTGCCGTGCGAATCGTCCCTCTATGCGAGGCGCATCGATGCCTGGTGCAATGGCACCAGGGGCCGCCGCCCGTTGGCCCTTAGGCATCCCCATTGGCAGTAGTGGCTTCATGCATATCGTCAAATTACGATATATAATTCGTCCTGTAGCGATGCAATCGCGCGGGCGCCCTTCGGCGTTCCGTGTGCCGGTTGTCGAATCAGCTTGAAAACGATCCAGATGACGCCCGATTTCGACGCGATCCACAAAGCGCTGGCCAATCCGGTCCGCCGGGAGATTCTCGGCTGGCTGCGCGAGCCGGGCGTGCATTTCGCCGATCAGGAGTTCCCGCTCGAGCACGGCGTGTGCGCGGGCATGATCGACGAACGTTGCGGACTGTCGCAGTCCACCGTGTCGGCGCACCTCGCCGCGCTGCAGCGCGCGGGGCTCGTCACGTCGAAACGGGTCGGCCAATGGGTGTTTTTCAAGCGCAACGAGCCCGTCATTCAGGCGTTCCTCGAACACATGAACGCGCAGCTCTGAGCAGCGTATTCGCATCGCCGCGCTTCCTTTTTCACGCAGTCTTTCAAGGCGTCGGGCCCGGCCCGCCGCCAAAGGTGAACTCTCATGCCGACTCTTTTCGATCCGCTGCAAATTGGCGACCTTACGCTGTCGAACCGCATCATCATGGCGCCGCTCACGCGTCAGCGCGCCGAGGAAATCCGCGTGCCGAACGCGCTGATGGCGCGCCACTACGCCGAGCGCGCGAGCGCCGGCCTGATCCTCAGCGAAGCGACCTCGGTGACGCCGCAGGGCGTCGGCTACGCGGAAACGCCGGGCATCTGGTCGCAGGAACAGGTCGAAGGCTGGAAGCTCGTCACGCAGGCCGTGCACGATGCGGGCGGCAAGATCTTCCTGCAGCTGTGGCACGTCGGCCGCATTTCGGACCCGGTGTTCCTGAACGGCGAACTGCCGGTCGCGCCGAGCGCGATCGCGGCCGGCGGCCACGTGAGCCTCGTGCGCCCCGAGCGTCCGTTCGTGACGCCGCGCGCGCTCGAACTCGACGAAATCGCCGGCGTGGTCGAAGCGTTCCGCAAGGGCGCTGAAAACGCCAAGGCCGCCGGCTTCGACGGCGTCGAAATACATGGCGCGAACGGCTATCTGCTCGACCAGTTCCTGCAGGACAGCACCAACAAGCGCACCGACGCTTACGGCGGCCCGATCGAAAACCGCGCGCGTCTGCTGCTCGAAATCACCGACGCGTGCATCGGCGTGTGGGGCGCAAACCGCGTCGGCGTGCATCTGGCGCCGCGCCGCGATTCGCACACGATGGGCGATTCGGACCCGGCCGCGACGTTCGGCTATGTCGCGCGCGAACTCGGCAAGCGCAAGATCGCGTTCATCGCCGCGCGCGAAGCGCTCGGCGAGGACCGCCTCGGCCCGCAATTGAAGAAGGCATTCGGCGGCCCGTACATCGCGAACGAAAAGTTCACGAAAGAAACCGCGCAGCAGGTGCTCGACGCCGGTGAAGCGGATGCGGTGGCGTGGGGTCAGCTGTTTATCGCGAACCCGGACCTCGTGCGCCGCTTCGAGACCGACGCGCCGCTGAACAAGCCGAATCCGGCCACGTTCTACGCGCGCGGCGAAGTCGGCTATACCGACTATCCGACGCTGGAAGAAGTGCAGTAAGCAGCGGGTGGCATCAGCGGCAGCGCGGGCCGACCGCCGCTGCCGTCAAACCCGTATGGCGGGCGTGACCGGAGATCGCTTCGGTCACGCCCGCCGTTTTTTTGCGCCGGCAACACGCGCCCCCCAACGCGCCCGCCCCAACATGGCCGCGCGCGAGGCTACACTCGTGGCATCCCGCCACCTACCTCGCCGCTGCCGCCGATGAACCTGATGAACGCCTTGCAGATCGCGCTGCACCTCGACCAGCACCTGAGCACGCTGATCCTGCAATTCGGCTCCGCGGTCTATGCGCTGCTGTTCGTTGTCGTATTCGTCGAGTACGGTTTTCTGCCGCTGTTCTTCCTGCCCGGCGATCCGCTGATTTTCATCTGCGGCGCGCTGGCGGCCACCGGCGCGCTCAACGTCTGGATCGTCGCGCCCGTGCTGTTCGTCGCGACGGTGGGCGGCAGCATCGTCGGCTATGGGCTGGGCCGCGCGGTCGGCGAGAAGGTCTATACCTCGAACTACGCATGGCTGAACCGCGCCGCGCTGCAACGCGCGCACGCGTTCAGCGAAGCGCGCGGCCGCCTGACCTTCCTGCTGTCGCCGTACATCGCCGTGGTGCGCACGTTCGCGCCGTTCGCCGCCGGCGTCTCGCACATGACCTTCGCGCGCTTCGCGACCTATGTCACCGCCGGTGCCGCGCTATGGGTCGTCTCGCTGATCGCGGCCGGCTATCTGTTCGGCAACGTGCCGGTGGTCCACGAGCATCTGAGCACGCTGGTGCTGCTCGGCATCGTGCTCGGCGCCGCCATGCTGGCCGGCGGCGCGCTCTGGCGTTTTCTCGGCCGCCGCGCGCGTGCCCGCTGATGTTGCTTGCTGATGTTGCTTGCTGAAGTCTCCCGCTCGCGTCGCCATGAGACTCGCCGGCCGGGTCATGCTCATCGCCGCTGGCTTGACCCGAACAAGATATGAAGGTAACCTTCATAGTTAACCTTCACCTCATCTCGCCGCATGAGCACTCCCCCCTCGCCGGTAACACCGGAAGCGCTGCATGCGCTGGCCGAAGACCTGCGCGTGCTGAACAGCAAGCTGCGCCGGCGTCTGCGCGAAGAAGCCCACGTGGGCGACTTCACGCCGTCGCAGGTACAGGTGCTGACGCAGCTCGAACGCGAAGGCCCGGCGACCGTCAGCGCGCTCGCGCGTGCGCACGGCATGCGTCCGCAGTCGATGGGGGAAACGCTCGCGGCACTGAAAGCCGCCGGGCTCGTGAGCGGCACGCCCGATCCCAACGACGGGCGGCAGACGGTTCTCTCGCTCACGCCGAGTTTTCGCAGGAAGGTCAAGGCAAGCCGCGCGGCGCGCGAAGACTGGCTGTATCGCACGATACAGACGCACTTCTCGCCGGCCGAGCAGCAACAACTCGCGACGGGCGTCGATCTGCTCAAACGCCTCGTCGATTCATAACGCGCGACCCGCATTTGCGCTCACCCTATTCGCCACTCGCAGGAGCACTCCATGGCACTCACCACTCTCGACGCCAGAACCGCACTGGTCGTCGTCGATCTGCAGCGCGGCGTCGTCGCGCTGCCCACCGCGCATCCGGCTGGCGAAATCGTCGAGCGTTCGGTCACGCTGCTCGACGCGTTCCGCCGCCACGGCCTGCCCGTCGTGCTCGTGAACGTCACGGCCGGCGCCCCGGGGCGCACCGAACAGGGCCGTCCCCCCGGCGATTTCCCGGCCGGTTTCGCGGACCTGCTGCCCGAGCTGAAGCAGCAGCCGTCGGACCACGTCGTGACCAAGCGCACCTGGGGCGCGTTCACGAACACGGACCTCGCCGCGTATCTGGACGGCCAGGGCGTCACGCAGGTGGTGCTCACCGGCATCGCGACCAGCATCGGCGTCGAATCGACCGCGCGCTTCGCGAGCGAACTCGGCCTGAACGTGACGCTCGTCGTCGACGCAATGACCGACCTCAACGCCGACGCGCACGTCAACAGCATCACGCGCATCTTCCCCCGCCTCGGCGAAACCGGCACGACGCAGGAAGTGCTCGCCCTGCTCGAAAGCTCACGCGCCTGAGCGGGCTTCATCGAGCGGGTCATCGAGCGTGTCTCCGGGCAGGTCATCGAGCAGGTGCCGTAAGCAGGAGTCGTAAGCGGGCGCCATGAGCCCGTGCCATGAACAGCCGTCAGCGGCGGCCGTTCATGGCTCACATGTATGCACGCATGCGCGCCCACCATCCGGCGCCAAGGAAACCTTGCCGTGAGCTCCACGTTCCGTTCGCTGCGCAATTTCAACTACCGCGTCTGGGCGAGCGGCGCCATCGTTTCGAACGTCGGCACGTGGATGCAGCGCACGGCGCAGGACTGGCTCGTGCTCACCGAACTCACGCATCACAACGCGACGGCGGTCGGCATCGTCATGTCGCTGCAGTTCGGCCCGCAGATGCTGTTGCTGCCGCTCACCGGCTATGCGGCCGATCACTTCGACCGCCGCAAGCTGCTGTTCGCGACCCAGGCGGCGATGGGCACGCTGGCGCTCGTGCTCGGTCTGCTCACCGTGACCGGGCTCGCGCAGTTGTGGCAGGTCTATCTGTTCGCGGGACTGCTCGGCTGCGTGACCGCCTTCGATTCCCCCGCGCGTCAAACCTTCGTCTCCGACCTGGTCGGCGAGGCCGATCTCGCCAATGCGGTCGGGCTCAACTCGACCTCGTTCAACGCCGCGCGCATGATCGGGCCGGCCGTCGCGGGCCTGCTGATCGCCTCGGTCGGCACCGGCTGGGTGTTCCTGATCAACGCGCTGTCGTTCGTCGCCGTGCTCGGCGCGCTGCGCATGCTGCGTCTGCACGAACTGCACAGCAAGCCGCTCGCGGTGCGCACGCGCGGCAGCTTCGTCGAAGGCTTCAAATACGTCTGGAAGCGCCCCGATCTGAAGGCAGCGCTGCTGATGCTGTTCCTGATCGGCACCTTCGGCCTGAACTTCCCGATCTTCATCTCGACGATGGCGGTCACCGCGTTTCATGCGGGCGCGGGCGAGTACGGCGTGCTCAGCTCGACGATGGCGATCGGCTCGGTCACGGGCGCGCTGCTCGCGGCGCGCCGCGCGCGGCCGCGCATGGCGCTGCTGCTCGGCGCCGCCTCGGTGTTCGGCGCCGGCTGCACGGCGGCTGCGCTGATGCCGAACTACGTGCTGTTCGGCCTCGTGCTCATCATCATCGGCGTCTCGACGCAAACCTTCACGACCTCGACCAACAGCCTCGTACAACTGACCACCGAGCCCGCGATGCGCGGCCGCGTGATCGCGATCCTGCTGGCGCTTTCGCTCGGCGGCACGCCGCTCGGCGCGCCGGTGGTCGGCTGGGTCGCCGATCATTTCGGGCCGCGCTGGGCGCTCGGCGTGGGCGCGGCCTCGGGCTTCAGCGCGGCGCTGGTCGGCCTCGCCTATCTGATGCGGCATCGCGGGCTACGCTTTTACCTGGCAGGCGGGCGCCTGCGTTACAGCATCGACGACCCGCGCCCGGTCGCCGCCGCGGTCATGACGGATGCCGTGGCGACGGTGCAGCGCGGCACGCTCGACGCAGCCGAAGAGGATGCGGCTTCGAGCGTGTAAAGCGCGCCGCGCCATGCAGTGGCCGAACCTCGGCGCTTCGACGCCTCAGAACCCGCCCACGCCGCGCGTGACGAGCGCATAAGGTCCGCTCGTCAACTGCTCCCTGAGAAACTCGATGCACACCTGAATCCGCGCCGACGACGACAACCGCTCGGCCGTCACGGCCCACACGTCGGCCGGCTGCAGATACGCCGGCAGAATCCGCACGAGTTCGCCCGAGCGCAGGCTTTCGGCGACGTCCCAGATCGACACCATCACGATCCCGTAACCGTCCCGCGCCCATTGCACGACGATGTCGCTCAGATTCGACGCGACCGTGCCCGTCACCTTCACGCTCTTCTCGCCATGCGGCCCGGCGAGACGCCACACGCCGAAGCGGTCGTCGCGGCCGCGAAACAACAGGCAGTCGTGCTGCGCGAGGTCGGCGGGTTCGAGCGGCACGCCGCGCCGCTCCAGATAAGCCGGCGAGGCGCACAGAATGCGCGCGCTCTCCACCATCTTGTGCGCGATCAGATGCGGCTCCTGCACTTCGCCGACGCGCACGTCGATGTCGAAGTTCTCGCCGACCACATCGGCGCGCCGGTCCAGCAGTTCGAGCCAGATTTCGAGGTTCGGGTGGCGCTCGCGCAGCATCGTGAGAATCGGCGAGACATGCTTGCGGCCGAGCCGCAGGCTCGTGCTGATGCGCAGCACGCCGCGCAGCTCCGTGCGGCGATCGGCGAACGCGTCGGTCATGCCCTGCACGTCATCGAGAATTTTCTGCGCCCACTGCAAAGCGGTTTCGCCGTCGCTCGTCACGCTCACGCTGCGCGTGGTGCGCTGAAACAGCTTCACGCCGAGACCGGCTTCGAGCATCGCGATGCGCTTGCTCACATGCGACGGCGACAGGCCCATTTCCGTCGACGCCGCGACGAAACTGCCGCGCCGCGCGATATGGCAGAACAGCTGCAGATCGCGCAGGAAGGATTCATTCGTGGCTGTGAGCGCATTCTGATTTGACATCTGGTCGCATTGTGTCGGGACGGAACTCTATTACCCTAGTCGTAACGGCTGAGTTGAGCAAGCGCCGGTCGGCAAGCCCAGGCGATTCATGCCGCACCGCGGCAACGCCCACCAGGAAAGTCCTGGCTTGCGAAGTCCTGCATTACAGGCGCCAATGATCCAGCCATAGAAGCTGACAAAAACACACTCTGATCAGGAGACGATATGGAAACGAACGCATCGGCAAGCGGCGGGCACGGCTCGCAGGCTCGCAAGGCAACCGCCAGCGGCTGGATCGGCTCGGCGCTCGAGTACTACGACTTCTTCATCTACGCTCAGGCCGCGGCCCTGATCTTCCCTCAGTTGTTCTTCCCTTCCGGCAATCCGAAGATCGCGATCGTCGCCTCGCTCGCCACCTACGGCGTCGGCTACGTGGCGCGGCCGATCGGCGCGCTCTTTCTCGGGCACTGGGGCGACACGCACGGCCGCAAGAACGTGCTGCTCCTCTGCATGTTCCTGATGGGGCTCTCGACGATGGCGGTCGGCCTGCTGCCGACCTATCACCAGATCGGCTTCCTCGCGCCGGTGCTGCTCGTCGTGCTGCGCCTGATCCAGGGCTTCGCGGTCGCCGGGGAAATCTCGGGCGCCAGTTCGATGATTCTCGAACACGCGCCATTCGGGCGGCGCGGCTACTACGCAAGCTTCACGCTGCAAGGCGTGCAGGCCGGGCAGATTCTCGCCGCCGCGGTGTTCCTGCCGCTCGCCTATTACATGGACGACAGCTCGTTCAACTCGTGGGGCTGGCGCATCCCGTTCCTGCTCAGCTCGGTCGTGCTGATCGCCGGCTACATCATCCGCCGCGAAGTCGAGGAAACTCCGGCGTTCGAGAAGGAAGACGCGAGCGGCGGCGTGCCGCGCTCGCCGATCGTCGAGGCATTCAAGTACAACTGGGCCGATATGCTGCGCGTGGTGCTGTGCTCGCTGATGAACGTGATCCCGGTGGTCGCGACGATTTTCGGCGCGGCCTATGCGGTACAGGCGTCGTACGGGATCGGCTTTTCGAAGAGCGTGTACCTGTGGATTCCGGTGGTCGGCAACATCGTCGCGGTGCTCGTGATTCCGTACGTCGGCAATCTGTCCGACCGTATCGGGCGGCGTCTGCCGATCATCGTCGGCGCGCTCGGCTCCGGGCTGCTCGCCTTCGGCTATCTCTACGCGATCAGCATCCGCAACGTGCCGCTCGCGATGGTGATGTCGATCCTGATGTGGGGCGTCATCTACCAGGGCTACAACGCGATCTTCCCGAGCTTCTATCCGGAACTGTTCCCGACCCGCTCGCGCGTCTCGGCGATGGCGATCGGCCAGAACGTCGGCACGACGATCACCGCGCTGCTGCCCGCGCTGTTCGCCTACGTCGCGCCGCCGGGATCGAACAACGTGCCGCTCACGATCGGCGCGATCACGTTCGGCATCACGATCGTCTGCGCGATCACCGCGTGGAACACCCGCGAAAACTTCCGCGTGAAGCTCAGCGACCTCGGCGAGAAGGACGCGGTGCCGATCGACAAGCAGAGCTACGAGACGATGCGCGCACAAAGCATGGCCGACGCGAAAAAGGCCGTTGCCTGAGCCCCGGCTTGAATCTGAACTCGAGCCCGAGCCTGAACCTGGGCTCGAGCGGATTTTTTTAAACCCACTTCATTGCACCGACTTCAGAGGAACCGCTTCATGAACAGCACCCGGATCGCCGTGGCCGGCGCGGGCTACATCGGCCGCGCGCATATGGCCGTCGCGCAACGCAGCGCCACCGGCATGCTCTCGGCGATCGTCGACCCCTCACCCGCCGCCGCCGCGATCGCGGCCGAGGCCGGCGTGCCGCTCTACCGCACGCTCGACGAACTGCTCGAACGCGACCGTCCCGACGGCGTGATTCTGGCGACGCCGAACCAGTTGCACGTCGAGCACGCCTCGCGCTGTCTCGCGGCCCGGGTGCCGACGCTGCTCGAAAAGCCGATTGCGCCGAGCGTCGAGGAAGCCGAGGCGCTCGTGGCCGAAGCGGACGCGAGCGGCGTGCCGCTGCTGATCGGCCATCATCGCGCGCACAGCCCGATCATGGCGCGCGCGCGGCAGTTGATCGACGAAGGCCGGCTCGGCCAGCTCGTCGCGGTCATGGGCAGCGCGGTGTTCTTCAAGCCCGACGAGTATTTCGCCGACGCCGAATGGCGGCGCCAGCCGGGCGGCGGCCCGATTCTGCTGAACATGATTCACGAGGTGCACAACCTGCGCATGCTGTGCGGCGATATCGTCGCGGTGCAGGCTTTCTCGTCGCATGCGACGCGCGGCTTTCCGGTCGAAGACACGGTGGCGATCAACCTGCGCTTCGCCAACGGCGCGCTCGGCAGCTTCATGCTGTCCGACACGGCCGCGAGCGCGCGCAGCTGGGAGCAGACCTCGCAGGAAAACAAGGCGTACCCGTCGTATGCCGATGAAGACTGCTACGTGATCGCCGGCACGTTCGGCTCGCTCTCGGTGCCGACGATGCGCCTGAAAACCTACGGCAAGGCCGAGGACCGTTCGTGGTGGAAGCCGTTCGACGTCAGCGTTGCCGAAATGACGCGCGACGATCCGCTCAAGCTGCAACTCGAACACTTCGTGCGCGTGATTCGTCGCGAGGAACCGCCGCTCGTCAGCGCGCGCGACGGCTTGCAGAATCTGCGCATTACCGAGGCGATCGTCGAGGCGGCCAGAACGGGCTCGGTCGTCGAAACGGTGTCCACGGCGGCGGCCGCGCATTAAAATGCGCAGGCAGGCTGCAACCCTTCAATTCACCATTCAGATACGCTAAAGCTAAATGAAAACCTTCGTGATGTTGCACGGTATCAACCACAACATGTTCGGCAAGCGCGACCCCGCGCAATACGGCACGATCACGCTCGCCGAAATCGACGAGCGTCTGCGCGTCCTCGGCGACGAACTCGGCGTGCGCGTCGAGAGCTTTCAGACCAATAGCGAAGCCGAGATGTGCGAGCGCATCCACAAGGCGTTCCTCGACAACGCCGACGGCGTGATGATCAATGCGGGCGCGTGGACCCATTACAGCTACGGCATTCGCGACGCGCTCGCGATCCTGACGGTGCCAGTGGTCGAGATCCACATGTCGAACATTCATGCGCGCGAGCCGTTCCGCCATCTGTCGGTGTTCGCAGAGATCGCCAAGGGACAGATTTGCGGGTTCGGCGTGGACAGCTATCTGCTCGGGCTGCGCGCGGCGGTGTCGGCGGCGGCCTGACGTTGCACGGTCGCGCGGTTGCCCTGAGCAAGTTGCACTGAGCGGCCGCACAAGCCTACGGACGGGTTGACTCCACGCTTAACGCCACGCTTCGGTCAGCTCGTTCGCCAGCACCATTTTTTCGCGGACCGCTTCCACGAAGCTCGCGTCGATACCACCCTGCGCCTTCAGGAATTTCAGCGCGGCCGAATGCACGACCCGCATCGCCCCACCGTCGATGCCTTTCATCCGTGCCGCGCCGCGCCGCGTTTCTTCGACCAGATCGCGCGCACTCGTGAAATCGGGCGCCAAACCGCATTGCGCGTCGAAGCCGGCGCGCAAGCTCGCCGCGTATTCGCGCGACTGGCCGAGCCGGTCCATGTCGATCAGCAGATCGACACCCTCCCCCATGCGCAACGCGCAAAGCATCCACAACGCGACGAAGGCGCGATACGCGTTCTCGCCTTCCACCGTGCGCGCGTATTGCTCGCAGGCCATCGCATAGGCGTCGTCCGGCATCGACGCCATGAGCGGCGGCAGACTCGCGCCGCAGAGCCCGAGCACCTCTTTCACGAGCGGGTCCGACTGATTCAGTCCGAGCACGCGAAACGGCGCCGCGACGAAAAACGGATTGCTCCACTGCTGCCTGAGCAGCCAACCCGACGCGAATTGCGATGCGGGATTGCGCAGCACGCCCACGTGCATGGCGTCGGCAAACGCCTGCCTGAACCACGGCAGGCGTCCGCCCGAGCGACAAAACTTGAAGACCGGCACGCGCCGCTGTTCGGCGGTGCGCTCGCACAGATTGCGCAGATACGTGTGCAGGGCCGGAAATTGCGCATCGGGCGCGTGGCCGAAACGGTCGAGACTGAAGCGCCGGTCGTAGCCGGCCACGCCGCGCGCGTTCTCACGCAGAAACGGGCGGTATTCGTCGAAGTATGGCGTCGAGAGCGGCGGATGCCCCGAGGTCAGCGTGGGGCGCGACGCCGCGACGTCGGCGAGACTCAGTTCGGCCAGCACGTTGCTGAGCGGTTCGTAGAAGCCGGTCGCGCGCTCGAGTTCGCGCAAGCGCGACCAGACCCACGTTCCCGCGCTGCGCCAGCCCGTGTGCAGAAATACCGCCTGTTTCAGCGGGTTTTGTTGCGGCGTGGCGTCGTTGATCGATGAGTTCATCGTCGAATTCGTCGATGACGTAGCGGGCAATTCAGAAGGCAACTCGGGAGGCAACGACATGGGACTTCTCTTCCGGAAATCGAATGAAAGCGGCGGCGCATCGGCGCAAACGAAAAACCGCCGTGGCAGAAGCCGCCACTTTACCTTGTGCGACGGCAGCGTCGGATAGAAACACGATAACGACCGGTGCCGCGTGGGCAGCGACTCAACCGTACAGTACCGTCACTCGTCCTCTTCCGACAAACCGGCGAGCAGGTCGTCCACCGCGCGATACACGCGCTCGACGATCTCCGGCCCCACCTTGCGTTCGAGTTCGCGATAGTGCGCCTCGAGGTCCTTCGAAATCACGCGCACGAGTTCGACGCTCGTATCGGTCAGCGACACGAGCACGCGGCGCTGATCTTCGGCAAAACGCTCCTTGGTAATGAGCTCCATGCTCTCCATGCGCGCGAGCACGCCGGCCATGCTCGGGCTCGAAATCGTGCAGATATCGGAGATATGGCGCGGCTCCATCGGACCATGCTCGTTGAGTGCGCGTATCACCCGCCATTGCTGTTCGGTCAGCCCATGCGCGGTGATCAGCGGACGAAAGCGCTGCATCATTTTTTCGCGGGCGCGTAGCAGCAGCATGGGCAGATTGCGGTGCAAAACTCGGATGGACGCAGCGGACATATTGACGAGGAATTGAGAGCGGTTCTCGAAGCTTAAGGGAAAACCCGCGATCAACCAACAGCCTATTGACCGTGCATCATATCAAGCACGATACTGCTAACATATTAGTGTTTTCGTCGAACGGCCACCAGAACGTTCGTCGGGATTTCTTCCACGAGGCCGCGCATTCATGTTTGCCCTTGCCGATCATCTGCTGCATCCCGAAGGCGACGCGCTGCCTCTCGAGATGGACGCCCACGCCGCGGCCGCGCTGCTCGCGCGTGGCATCGCATGCCGCGCGCCGGTGGGCGGCGCCGTCTACGGCACGCTGCTGAACGACCGCGCCGCGCTCGCGGCGCTCGGCGATGCGGTGAACGCCGCGCCTTACAAGGCGCCGCCCCAAGCGCCGGTGCTCTATCTGAAACCGCGCAACACGTTCGCCGGTCATCGCGCGCGCGTCGTCGTGCCGGACGATGCGCCCGGCGTCGAAGTCGGCGCGTCGCTCGGCATCGTGATCGGCCGCACCGCGACGCGCGTGAGCGTCGCACACGCGGCGGACTATATCGCCGGCTACACATTGATCGGCGATCTGAGCGTGCCGCATACCAACGTGTACCGCCCGAACGTGCGCCTGCGCGCCCGCGACGGCTTCTGCGTGATCGGCCCGGCGCTCGTTGCCGCGCGCCACGTCGCAACGCCCGATGCGCTCGAGATCAGCGTGTCGCTCAACGATGCGAAGCCGCGGTTCACCGCGAACACTGCGTCGTCGCTACGCAACGTCGCGCAACTGCTCGCCGACATCACCGACTTCATGACGCTCGATGCGGGCGACGTCATCACGCTCGGCGTGCCCCACGGCTCGCCGGTCGCGCGCAGCGGCGACACGGCCACCTTGTCGATCGGCACGCTGCCGCCGCTCGTCGTCTCGTTCGTCGGCGCGCATCGTCACAACGGAGAACCGTCATGATGCGCGGCCGGGTTGCCTACGCGGGAGCGATTCACGAAGCCTATCCGCATGAACATGGCGTGCGTCTCGCCGACGGCCGCGTGCGCCGCGAAGACGAAGTGGTCTGGCTCGCGCCGATCGAAGTCGGCACGATCTTCGCGCTCGGCCTCAACTACGCCGAGCACGCGAAGGAATTGCAGTTCGGCAAGCAGGAAGAGCCACTCGTGTTTCTGAAGGGACCGGGC
The DNA here is from genome assembly GCF_011752945.1 of Paraburkholderia sp. Cy-641. NCBI lineage: Bacteria > Pseudomonadati > Pseudomonadota > Betaproteobacteria > Burkholderiales > Burkholderiaceae > Paraburkholderia > Paraburkholderia sp. Cy-641. Next base: position 14,324 of record NZ_VWWM01000061.1, on the reverse strand, counting down.
ACGGTGCTCGGCCATCGCGGCGTCACGCGCCGTCCCGCCGACGTCGCGTTCATGCACTACGAGTGCGAACTCGCGGTCGTGATCGGCCAAACCGTGCGCAACGTCGAGCGTGAAAACGCCATGCAGCACGTGGCCGGCTACATGATCGCGAACGACTACGCGATTCGCGATTACCTCGAAAACTACTATCGCCCGAACCTGCGCGTGAAGAATCGCGACGGCGGCACCGTGCTCGGCCCCTGGTTCGTCGACGCGGCCGACGTCGCCGACGTCAACCAGCTGGAACTGCGCACCTTCGTGAACGGCACGCGCCAGCAATGCGGCAACACGCGCGATCTCGTCACCGGCATCCCCGCACTGATCGAATATCTGAGCGGCTTCATGACGCTCGCGCCCGGCGACGTGATCCTGACCGGCACGCCCGAAGGCATCGTCAACGTCGACGTGGGCGATGAAGTCGTCTGCGAAATCGACGGCCTCGGCCGTCTCGTGAATACGATCGCATCCGACGCGGACTTCGGCCGCGCGTGATCCGCAGCGAACAGGAAAAGGACAACGCAATGACGATCGACCATCTGATCAACGGCGAAGCGTGCGCCTCGAACGAGTACTTCGAAACCGTCAATCCGGCCACCCAGGATGTGCTCGCTGAAGTCGCACGCGGCGGTGCGAAGGAAGTCGACGCGGCCGTGAGCGCCGCGAAGAACGCGTTCCCCGCGTGGGCCGCGAAGCCCGCCGCCGAGCGCGCGAAGCTGATCCGCAAGCTCGGCGAACTGATTACGCAGCACGTACCGGAAATTTCGGAAACCGAAACGAAGGACACCGGCCAGACGATCTCGCAAACGCGCAAGCAGCTCGTGCCGCGCGCCGCCGACAACTTCAGCTATTTCGCCGAGATGTGCACGCGCGTCGACGGCCATACGTACCCGACCGATTCGCACCTGAATTACACGCTGTTCCATCCGGTCGGCGTATGCGCGCTGATCTCGCCGTGGAACGTGCCGTTCATGACGGCCACGTGGAAAGTCGCGCCCTGCCTCGCATTCGGCAACACGGCCGTGCTGAAGATGAGCGAACTGTCGCCGCTCACCGCGTCGATGCTCGGCCAGCTCGCGCTCGAAGCGGGCATTCCGAAAGGCGTGCTCAACGTCGTGCACGGCTTCGGCAAGGAAACGGGCGAACCGCTCGTCGCGCATCGCGACGTGCATGCGGTGTCGTTCACGGGTTCGACGGCAACGGGCAATCGCATCGTGCAAACCGCGGGCCTCAAGAAGTTCTCGATGGAACTCGGCGGCAAATCGCCGTTCGTGATCTTCGACGACGCCGACTTCGAGCGCGCGCTCGACGCCGCTGTGTTCATGATCTTCTCGAACAATGGCGAGCGCTGCACGGCGGGCTCGCGCATTCTGGTGCAGCGCTCCATTTACGCGCGCTTTGCCGGGCGCTTCGTCGAGCGTGCGAAGCGTCTGAGCGTGGGCGATCCGCTTGCCGACAGCACGATCGTCGGCCCGATGATCAGCCAGGGGCATCTCGCGAAAGTGCGCAGCTATATCGAACTCGGCCCGAAGGAAGGCGCAACGCTCGCCTGCGGCGGGCTCGATACGCCCGCTCTGCCCGCCACACTGCGTCAAGGCAATTTCGTCATGCCAACCGTATTCGTCGACGTCGACAATCGCATGCGCATCGCGCAGGAAGAAATCTTCGGACCGGTCGCCTGCCTGATTCCGTTCGACGACGAAGCCGAGGCGATCCGTCTCGCCAACGATATTTCGTATGGCCTGTCGAGCTACATCTGGACCGAGAACACGGGCCGCGCGCTGCGCGTGGCCGCCGCCGTCGAAGCCGGCATGTGCTTCGTCAACAGCCAGAACGTGCGCGATCTGCGCCAGCCGTTCGGCGGCACGAAAGCCTCGGGCGTGGGCCGCGAAGGCGGTACCTGGAGCTACGAAGTGTTTCTCGAACCGAAGAACGTCTGCGTGTCGCTCGGCTCGCATCACATTCCGCGCTGGGGCGTTTGACCACGGCGGCATCCGCGCAGGCACACGCCGCGCGACGCCAGGCCGATAAAGGAGATCGCGATGGGCAAACTCGCGTTGGCAGCAAAAGTCACTCACGTACCGTCGTTGTATCTGTCCGAACTCGACGGTCCGCACAAGGGCTGCCGTCAGGCCGCCATCGACGGTCATCATGAGATCGGCCGGCGCTGCCGCGAACTCGGCGTCGATACGATCGTCGTCTTCGACGTGCACTGGCTCGTGAATAGCGAATACCACATCAATTGCGCGCCGCAATTCGAAGGGGTGTACACGAGCAACGAACTGCCGCACTTCATCAGAAACATGCCGTACGCCTACCCCGGCAATGCCGGGCTCGGCCATCTGATCGCGGACGTCGCCAACGAAATGGGCGTGAAAAGCCGCGCGCACAGCGAGACCACGCTCGAACTCGAATACGGCACGCTGGTGCCGATGCGCTATATGAATAGCGACCAGCACTTCAAGACCGTGTCGATAGCAGGCTGGTGCATGTGGCACGACCTCGCAACGAGCGCGCGTTTCGGTCTCGCGGTGCGCCGCGCGATCGAGGAGCGTTACGACGGCACGGTCGCGATTCTCGCGAGCGGTTCGCTCTCCCACCACTTCGCGAACAACGGCACGGCCGAGCAATTCATGCACAAGGTATGGAGCCCGTTTCTCGAACAGATGGACCGCAGCGCCGTGCGTCTGTGGGAAACCGGCGACTGGAAGACGTTCTGCGACATGCTGCCGCTCTATAACGAAAAATGCTGGGGCGAAGGCGGCATGCACGACACCGCAATGCTGCTCGGCGCGCTCGGCTGGGATCGCTACGACGGCAAGGCCGAGGTCGTCACGCCGTATTTCGGCAGTTCGGGCACGGGGCAGATCAACGCGATCTTCCCGGTTACGCCGCTACCCGTCTGACACTCGCAAAGGAATCGCCATGCCCCATCTGACACTCGAATACAGCGCCAATCTCGCCGACGCACAACGCATCGGCCGGTTATGCAAAGACCTCGCGCAGTGCCTCGATGCGCAGCGCGAGAACGGCGAGCGCGTGTTTCCGCTCGGCGGTATTCGCGTGCGCGCGTTGCGCTGCGAGCAGTACTGCATCGCCGACGGCCGGCCCGACGCCGCGTTCCTGCACGCGAACCTGAAGATTGCCGCGGGCCGTTCGGAAGCGGTCAGGAAGGCGAGCGGCGATGCGCTCTTCGCGCGGATCAAGCAGCACTTCGCCACGGAGTTCGAACAGCACGGGCTCGCGTTGTCGCTCGAAATCAGTGAGTTCAGCGAAGCGGGCACCTGGAAGCATAACAATCTGCACGCGCGGTTGAAGGGTTAGGAGCGGAGTTAAAAGCGCGGGGTTAAACGCAAGAGCTAAAAGCAAAGAGCCGAGAATCTCACCATGCTAGACGAACAGACCATCCGCGATCTCGCGGCGCAACTCGATCGCGCGGAGAAGACCCGCACGCAATTGCGCCATTTTTCCGCGCAATACCCGCAGATGACCGTACAGGACGGTTATGCGATCCAGCGCGAATGGGTCAGGCTCAAGCTCGCCGAGGGCCGCGTAATCAAGGGCAGAAAAATCGGCCTGACCTCGCGCGCGATGCAGCGCTCGTCGCAGATCGACGAACCCGACTATGCACCGCTGCTCGACAGCATGTTTATCGAAAACGGCCAGGACATTCGCGCGGACCGCTTCATCGCGCCGCGCGTCGAAGTGGAACTCGCGTTCGTGCTGAGCAAGCCGCTGAAAGGCCCCGGCGTCACACTATTCGACGTGCTCGACGCGACCGCTTACGTGAGCCCGGCCGTCGAGATCATCGACGCGCGCATCGAGCAGTTCGATCGCGAGACGCACGCACCGCGCAAGGTCTACGACACGATCTCCGACTTCGCCGCGAACGCGGGCGTCGTGCTCGGCGGCCGGCCCGTGCGTCCGCTCGACGTCGATCTGCGCTGGGTCGGCGCGCTGCTCTATAAAAACGGCGCGGTCGAGGAAAGCGGACTCGCGGCAGCCGTGCTCAACCATCCGGCCACCGGCGTCGCCTGGCTCGCGAACAAGATTGCTCCGTATGACGAATCATTGAACGCGCACGACGTGATCCTGAGCGGCTCGTTCACGAGCCCGATTCCGGCGCGCGCCGGCGACACGTTTCACGTCGACTATGGTCCGCTCGGCGGCATCGGTTTGAATTTCATCTGAGAGCATCGACATGGTCCTGCCGAACAACCCCTTCAAACGCGCGCTCGCCGAAGGCAAGCCGCAATTCGGCCTGTGGGCCGCGCTCGCCGACGCGTACGTGACCGAATTGCTCGCCACCGCCGGCTTCGACTGGCTGCTAATCGACAACGAGCACGCGCCGAACGACGTGCGCAGCACACTGTCGCAATTGCAGGCGGTGGCCGCGTACCCGTCGCATCCGGTCGTGCGACCGGTGCGCAGCGACGCCGCGCTGATCAAGCAACTGCTCGACATCGGCGCGCAAACGCTGCTGCTGCCGATGATCGACACGACCGCGCAGGCACTCGACGCGGTCGCGGCCACGCGTTATCCGCCGCAGGGCATTCGCGGCGTCGGCAGCGCGCTCGCGCGAGCGTCGCGCTGGAATCGCGTGCCCGATTATCTGCACACCGCGGGCGAGGAATTGTGCGTGATCGTGCAGGCGGAAACCGTGCAGAGCCTCGACAATCTCGCGGAAATCGCGCGCGTGGAGGGTGTCGACGGCGTGTTTTTCGGGCCATCGGATCTGAGCGCGTCGATGGGTCTACTCGGCAAGCCGGGCGACGCGCGCGTGCGCGACGCGATTCGCCACGGCATCGATACCGTGCGCGGCGCGGGCAAGGCAGCAGGCGTGCTCGCGCCCGACCCGGCGCTTGCCGCCGAATATCTCGCGGCCGGCGCGAGCTTCGTCGCAGTCGGCACCGATACGGGTCTGCTGAGCCGCGCGGCCGCGGATCTCGCGGCGTCGTATAGAAATGCGCCGGCTGTGGCGGCGGCGGTTAAGGGTGGGTATTGAACGGGATATTGCGCAGATACAGAGCGGCTACGGGCAAGCACCCAACGTGGACTTGAGCATGCATCGGGTATCCAAGGCGTTAATCCCGCCCCGGCCACGGCAACCCGCGCGCCGACCAGTCGAGCTCGACACCGATCACACACCGCCCGGCAGCAAGATGCTCGGCTAGCGTCACCGCGATACAGGGCCGTCCCCCGCACGCGAGCGATAGATACGGACTGCTCGTGATCTCCTCGCCCGGCATCAGCACCGCATTGCGGAAGTACGGCCGATGGTCCCAGCGCGCATCGTATGGATTCGCGACCGGCTGCAGCGACGCCATGGCCTCGCTCCATGCCGGCCCGCGCACTTCGTGGCCGATCTGCCGGCCGGTCTCGTCGAGCACGAAGCAACTGATGCTGTGTTCGAGGCGCGCGAGCGCCTCGAACGCGTCGGCCATCGCGGCGCCGGCGAGCAACGCATCGGCGGCGCGCCGCAGTTCGCGCCGGTACGGCTCCACCTCGGATTCGAACAACGCATGCTGATGCGCGCGCCCCTGCGCGATCACGTCGAATGCATCGTCGATCTGCCGGCGCACCGACTCGGGCGACGCAATCTCGCTCGCGGGCCGGCCAAGCAGATAGCCCTGCGCGAAATCGACGTTCGACTCGACCGCGAGAATCAGCTCGTCGGCGGTCTCGACGCCCTCCACGACGACGAGCATGCCCGCCTGATGCAGCAGCGACACGAGCGTCGGCAGGATCGGCTGCTGCGTATGCTGCATGGTCGCGCGAATCAGTTCGCCGTCGAGCTTGACGAGGTCGGGGCGAATCCGCAGCAGCCGGTCGAGATTCGATTGCCCCGCGCCGAAATCGTCGACGGCGATCAGAAAGCCATGCCGCCGGTACAGCGCGGCCGCGCGCGACATATCGTCGACGCTGCCGCCGTGCGATTCGAGAATTTCGAGGATCACGCGCTCGGGTTCGAGCCCCGCGCCGCGCACGATCTTCGTCAACTGATCGGCGTAGCCGTCGGCGATGAAGGTGGCCGGCAGGATGTTCAGGAACAGCCATGCGCCGCCGGGCAACTGGCGGCATGCGTTGCCGAGGTGTACCGCATGGCTCGCGCGATCGAGCGCGCCTTCGTCGCTCGACGGTTTCGGCGCGAACATCACGACCGGCGGCACGAGCGTGCCGTCGTCCCGCTCGCCGCGCAACAGCGCCTCGAAGCCGACCTGCTTCTGATGCGAGAGGCTGTAGAGCGGCTGGAAGTGCGAGATCAGACGGAAGCCGTCCCAGCGATAGCGCGGCGCCTCGCCACTGCCTTGTTCGCTGCCCTGACTATCTTGCGCACCATCCCGCGCACCATCCCGCGCGCCGTCCTGCGCCGAAAGGCCGCCGAACGTCGGCTGCCGCGCGTCGAGCGGCAGGGCACGTTCCGCGCAAACGCGGTTCCTGCCCGAATGCTTCGCACGCAGCAGCGCTTCGTCCGCGCGATCGAGCAGCACCATGAAGCTTTCGCCGCGCCGATATTCGGCAACGCCGAAGCTCGCGGTCAGAAGACCGTCCGGCCGCTCGATCGCGCCAATCGCGCCGCGCAGCCGCTCGGCCAGTTGCAGCGCGCCGGCGAGATCGGCGTCGAGCAGCACCGCGAACTCCTCGCCGCCGACGCGGCTCGCGCCGTCGCACGGCGTCACCTGCCCCATCAGCACCTGCCCGACCTCGTGCAGCGCCCGGTCGCCGACCGCATGGCCGAAGCGGTCGTTGAGCGACTTGAAGCTGTCGAGGTCGAGAAAGATCGCGCTGATGCGCGCGTCCGGCGCGAGCATCGCAAGCCGCTCCTCGGCGCGCTTGACGAACGCGCGGCGGTTTTGCAGGCCGGTCAGCGGATCGGTTGCGGCGAGCTGCGCCAGTTGGCTCTCGAGCAGAAAGTGATTGCGCCGGAACCGGTAGAAGCCGAAATGAAACACCGCCGCGGTCGGTGCGCCGACCGCGACGACCCATGCCCACACGGCCGCGTCGATGTCGCGCGGATGGCTCTTGCCGAGCAGCAGTAGCGCGACGGCCACCGCATAGAACAATGCGCTGCCGGTGAAAAAATGCACGGGCGTCAGCCACAGCGGCGCCGCGCAGATCGGGATCACGACGAGCGCGGGCAACAGCCACATCAACGGATGCGCGACGCCACTGGCATTGAGCACGAGTCCGCCGATCAGCACCTGCATGTACACGACGCCGATCGCGCCGAATAGCCACGTCGACTTCGTGCCCGGGATCGCCAGCACCAGCAGCGCGAGCACGAGCGCGCAAAGCAGCCGATAGCCGAGCGGCGCGACGGTGCCGCCCGCGAGATCGCGCGCCGCCACCATGCACAGGAACGCGATCACCGTGAAAGCCATCGTCACGGTGGACAGCGGCCGCTGATGTTCGAGCGAGCGCCGATGAAAGCGCTCGCGCAAACCGGGCTCAGGCTGGTGCTGCGTCGGGATGGCAGACATAGAACGGTATCGGACTGGGGTTCGGGTGACTCCGCCAACGGTTAACGGCAAACATCTTACAAATATTTATGGCTCACTTCACGGCGGCGCGCAGCGAGGTGACGATGCGGGCTCGTCCCGCGAGCGGCCGCTCCGCCTGCACTGCCTACATCTCCTACCCCGCCTACGCCGCCATCACGCGGTTGCGCCCCGCCGCCTTCGCCGCATAGAGCGCACGATCGGCGCGGCTCATCAGTTGCTCGAGCGATTCGCCGCGCCGGTGCTGGTCCACGCCGACGCTGAACGTATAGCGCAGGCCGCGCGGCAGCACACCCGGTGCGCTCGCCGCGAGCCGCGCGCGCAGCCGTTCGAGCAGCACGACCGCCTCGGCGACCGAAGTCGCCGGACACAGCACGCCGAACTCCTCGCCGCCGAGCCGCCCGAACACGTCGCCGACACGCAGCTCGCGCGCGACGAACGCCGAGAAATGACCGAGCACCTCGTCGCCGGCCGCATGACCGTGCGTATCGTTGACCGACTTGAACGAATCGATGTCGACGATCGCGAGCGCGACCGGCGAGCCGCTGCGCAGCGACGCGTTCAGCAGCGCGCCGCCGATCTGCAGGAACGCGCGGCGCGATAGCGCGCCGGTCAGGTCGTCGACGTTGGCGAGCCGTTCGAGCCGCTCGGCGAGGCGGTCGTGCGCGAGCATCACGACGCCGATCGACAGGAACGGCGGCGCGAGAACGCCGACCGCGAGAAACACGATATTGGACGGCGTGACCTGCATCAGATCGGTCTGCGCAATCAGGCCGAAGCCGTAGAGGATGCCGCGCGAGGCGTGCCCGGCGCCCAGCAGCAGCGCCACGGTCGCGATGAAGTAATAGCTGTAGCGCGGCCGGTGCTCGGGACGCCCGCCCATCATCAGCACGAACAGTTCCGCATAGAGCACCGCGTGATACGCCGACACGACCGTCACGCGCGCGTTGAAATTCGGCGCGACGAAGGTCCAGTAGCCGATGGCGGCGAGCAGCGCCACGAGGCCCGCATAGGCGCACCACGGCCGCGTGTTCCGCCCCAGAAAACGCAACGCGCCTTCGAGCACGAGCAGCAGGGCGAGGGCAAGCAGTCCGTTGGCCGCGACGAAGGTCAGCCAGCGCGACGCGTGCCCCTGCGAGGCAAAGGCGAGCAGCGCGACGATCGCGCACACGTTTGCCACAATCCAGCAACCGACGCCCGGAATCGCCGCGCGCCATAACGAGCCGAGCACGGCCATTGCCATCGCGCCCGACAAGACCGTGACCAGCAGAATCGTAAGTGGATTGAGCATTGCAATCTGTTTGAATCGAACAACGTCGCAAAGCATTCGGCGTGCTTTGCGCTGGCCTCTTTGATCGGCTCGCGCCGATTATTTCCTGCAACTCGTACGGACGATTCATACATCGAGCCTCGAGGCGGCTGTTGGTCCGCGCCTGTCCGCTTTCATGTCGCCCCGCTCGCCCGACGAGCCTGCGGAAAAAAATTCCGCTACCGGCGCATCCCCATGCGCCTGGCCCTATTGTGCCTCATGCCTGTGACAGCGATCGTCGCGCGGCCTGCGCCGGCGCGGCAGACGTTGTTCCGGCGCGACCCCGATACCGCATCCGGCGCGCAATGCGAAGACGCGAAACAGGCCGTCATGGTCGGCCGATATGCCGAAGGCGAATCAGGCACCATGCGGCGTCCAGCGGGAGAAAACGTTTCAATAGAACGTCACAGGCAAAAATTACGCTGTTGCGTCGCCGCCAATCCAGGTCAATCAATGTACAAGCTGACGATTGGAAAGTAGCTAAAAGTCAGTGCCTTCAGTAAACTTCGTCCGAAGTGTGCCGGACAGACTAGACAGCGCGGTAAAAGAGACGTAAGGCACGCAATGCGCGAATTTCCGAAATGCCTTTCAACCTGCCCGACCGTTGTATCCGCTCATGCGGATTGAACGACGATCGCTTCCGGAAAACATGGTCCCAATTCTCGACTACCTGCTGCAACGCCAAATCTCGCCGCAGTGGCGCGGCATGCTGAGCGCGCTCGCCAGCGAATTCGAGGCACAGATCGGGCATGACGAACTGCGCCAGTTGATGCATCGCGTCGGCAGCCGCTTCGCCGCCGCGCATCCGCTGCCCGAATGCGCGTCGACGGTCGAGCTGGAGCAGGCGCTGAATCTCTACTGGCACGAGATGGATTGGGGCTACGTCGAACTCGCCGACGAAGCCGAGGCGCTGCGCATCGTGCACTACTGCGCGCCGCTCCAGGCGTTCGGCGACGCGGCGCTCGCCTGGACGCCGGCGTTTCTCGAAGGCGTCTACCAGACGTGGATGTGCGCGTTGGGCGCACAGGGCCTGTCGGTCGCGCAGACGAGCGCATTCGGCGCGGACAGCGCGCTCGAGTTTCGCCTGGGCCGTCATCCGGCCTGATACGAACGTACGTGCTCGCAGCATCGGTGCTGAGGGGCGCCGGCGAGTACGGGAACACCGCCGCCGAGGCCGTGAGGCCGCGCATGCTAAAACTGCTATTACAAACAACGGCATCATGAGTTCATCGAGCGATATCGAAAAACTGTTCGAGCAGTTTGGCGGCGACGCCAACGCGTATCAGGAAATCAGCCGCGAGAACGATGCGCGCATCGCGCGCACACGCTGGCCGCTGCTCGTGACGCTGGATCTGACGCAACCGGCGATTCCGGAAATCGGACAGCCTCGCGAAGCGGCACCGCAGCAGCCCGTGGCCGCGCAGCGTCGCGATGCCACCCTGAAGGACGACACCGCGGTGACGCGCGCGAATGCGCCGCTCTTCGCCCGGCCGCATCGGCGCGACATTCCACCGGTGGCCGCGGCCGCCGGGAAGCCCGTCATGCCGAGCGACGCGTCGTGGCGCTTCGGCACGCAGGACGAGGCGCTGGCGCGGGCGGAAGCGGAAGGTGCGGGTGCTGGCGCGAGTGGTGCTGGTGCGGCGGGTGCGTCTGCGGCGGCTTCGGTTGCTGTGCCGGCCACGACCCCGGCGCCTGGGTTCGCTGCGGTTACGGCGGCCGCTGTTGCACCGGCTGGTGCTTCGGGAATCGCTTCATCAACCGCGCCGGTTTTCGCCGCCGCTCCGACGGCCGCCCAACCCACGGCGCCCATCCCGCCGGCCGCTACCGTAACACCGCCCCAACCCACTGCCGCGCCGATCCCGCCAGCACCAACGACACCCGCCTGGTACGCATCGGGAACCACCACCGCGTCGGCAGCACCGAGCGCACCGATCCCGCCCGCGATGCCAGCCATAACGCCAACTGCGATGCCGCGCGCAAGCGCGTCGTCCGCGCCGCAGTTCCGGGCGCCAACTGCGCCGCAACCGATTCCGCCGGCACAACCCGCACAGCCGGCCGCCCCCGCATGGGCGCACGCCACCGCACCGGCCCAAGCAACACAACCCACGCAACCCGCCCAACCCGCCTCGATCCTCGGCAAACTCTTCACCGCCCCGCAACAACCGGCGGTGGCCGCTCACGCGCCCCCGCCGCTGCAATCGGTATTCGACCGTCTGCGCGGCACGCCCGCGCAAGCCGCCGCGATACCGACACCAACGCCGGCACAAGCGCAAACACCGGCACAGACCCACGCAGCCAGCCCCGCCGCGCCCGGCGCCCGCCCCTCGTGGCTCAACAACGGTCCGCGTCGCTCATGAAAGTCATTGCGGTGGTGTCCGCCAAAGGCGGGGTCGGCAAGACCACCCTCGCCGCCAATCTCGCCTCGGTGCTCGCGAGCAGCGGCCGGCGCGTGATCGCGCTCGACCTCGACCCGCAGAACGCGCTGCGTCTGCACTTCGGCGTGCCGCTCGACAGCATCGACGGCCTCTCGCGCGCGACGCTCGCCGGCGACCCGTGGCAAACGGTAATGTTCGACGGCGTCGACGGCGTGACCGTGCTGCCCTACGGCGCCGTGCTCGAGGACGACCGCCGCCGCTTCGAGGCCTACATCGACCAGCATCCGCAGTGGCTTGCGCAGTCGCTGCAGAACCTGCGGCTCGACGCGTCCGACATCGTCATCGTCGACACGCCGCCCGGTTCGTCGGCCTACGTGCGCACCGCGCTCACCGCTGCTACCTTCGCGCTGAACACCGTGCTCGCCGATGCGGCCTCGTACGCGGCGATCCCGCAGATGGAACGGCTCATCGAAGCCTACGCGGCGCCGCGCGCGGAATTCGGCGGCGTCGGCTACGTGGTCAACCAGATCGACCAGTCGCGCCAGCTGACCAAGGACGTGCTCAAGGTGCTGCGCCAGATGCTCGGCCCGCGCGTCTTCCCGGGCGTGATCCATCTCGACGAAGGCGTGGGCGAAGCGCTCGCGTGCGACACCACGCTGATTCACTACGACCCACTGAGCCAGGCCGCCGCGGACTTCCGTTCGTGCGGCACATGGCTCGCGGCGGCGGTCGACGCGATCGCCGCGCCAAGGAGCGTCGCATGAGCCGTCCCGCTGCCTCGCGGGAGCCCGAGGGCAGCGAGCCCTCGCGCTTCGCCCGCTTCATCGACGCGCGCTTCTGGAACAGCCGCATCGTCACCGGGCTCGTCACGCTGTTCGCGCTGTACATGCTGTACTTCGTGTTCACGGTGCCGCTCGGCTTCGCCCAGCAGCTCACCTTCGCGACCTGCTGCTTCCTGCTCGCGCTGCTGTTTCGCCGCCTGCCCGGCCGTTACGCGACGATGGTGATGATCATGCTGTCGCTGGTGGCCTCGGGCCGCTATATGTACTGGCGCCTCACCGAGACCACCTACTGGGAGCATCCGCTCGACGCCGCCTGGGGTCTGCTGCTCGTCACCGCCGAGGTCTATTCGACGCTCGTGCTGATGCTCGGCTATTTCCAGACCGCATGGCCGCTGCAGCGCAAGCCGCTGCCGCTGCCCGCCAACCGCGACGAATGGCCGAGCGTCGACGTCTTCATCCCGACCTACAACGAGCCGCTCGGCGTCGTGAAGCCGACCATCTACGCCGCGCTCGCACTCGACTATCCGGTCGAGAAGCTGTCGATCCACGTGCTCGACGACGGCCGCCGCCCCGAGTTCAAGGCGTTCTGCGAGGAAGTCGGCGTGAACTGGACGATCCGCACGCACAACCGCCACGCGAAGGCCGGCAACATCAACGAGGCGCTCAAGATCACGAACGGCGAATACCTCGCGATCTTCGACTGCGATCACATTCCGACCCGCTCGTTCCTGCAGATCGGCCTCGGCTGGTTCCTGCGCGACAAGCTGATGTCGATGCTGCAGACGCCGCACCACTTCTTCTCCGCCGACCCGTTCGAGCGCAACCTCGGCACCTTCCGCAAGGTGCCGAACGAGGGCGAGCTGTTCTACGGCCTCGTGCAGGACGGCAACGACCTGTGGAACGCGACGTTCTTCTGCGGCTCGTGCGCGCTCCTGCGCCGCAGCATGGTCGAGGAGATCGGCGGCATCGCGGTCGAAACCGTCACCGAAGACGCGCACACGGCGCTCAAGCTGCACCGGCTCGGCTACACCACCGCCTATCTGGCGATTCCGCAGGCCGCCGGTCTCGCGACCGAAAGCCTGTCCGGCCACATCGGCCAGCGCATCCGCTGGGCGCGCGGCATGACGCAGATTTTCCGCATCGACAATCCGCTCACCGGCCGCGGGCTGAAGCTCGGCCAGCGGCTCTGCTATCTGAACGGCATGCTGCACTTCTTCTACGGCGTGCCGCGCCTCGTGTTCCTGACCGCGCCGCTGTCGTACCTGTTCTTCGGCGCGCACGTGATCGAGGCCGCCGCCAGCACGATCGCGATCTACGCGATGCCCCACATGATGCACGCGAGCATTACGAATTCGCGCATGCAGCGCCTGTTCCGCCATTCGTTCTGGGCCGAGGTGTACGAGTCGGTGCTCGCCTCGTACATCACCGCGCCGACGCTGCTCGCGCTCATCAACCCGAAGCTCGGCAAGTTCAACGTGACGGCCAAGGGCGGGCAGATCGAGAAGAACTACTTCGACTGGTCGATCTCGCGGCCGTATCTGTTCCTGCTGCTGCTGAACCTGCTCGGCTTCATCGCGGGCCTCGTGCATATCTATCTGAACTGGCACGTGCGCAGCATCGTCGAGACGACGCTGCTCAACCTCGCGTGGACCGGCTACAACATGCTGATTCTCGGCGCGAGCGTGGCCGCCGCGAGCGAGCGCCGGCAGATCCGCGCGGTGCACCGCGTCGCGATGAAGATGCCGGTCATGCTGAAGTTTTCGACCGGCCGCACGCTCGCCTGCGAAACGATCGACTACTCGGAAGGCGGCGTCGGCGTGGCGCTGCCCAACCGCATCGAGGTGCCGATGCACGAGCGCGTGACCGTGTCGCTCTTTCGCGGCGACGAGGAATACGCGTTTCCCGCCACCGTCAGCTTCAGCGAGGCGGGCCGCGTGGGGCTGCGCTTCTCGTCGCTGTCGCGCGAGCAGGAGTACGAGTTCGTCAAGACCACGTTCGCGCGCGCGGACGCGTGGACCGGCTGGGCCGAGGGCCGCGAGCAGGACACGCCGCTGCGCGGCCTGTCGCACGTGCTGCGCGTCGGCGCGCGCGGCATCGCGGGACTGTTCGAGCATATCTACGACGACCTGCGCAGTTCGCTCAAAAGCCGTCCGGCGGACGTCAAAAAGCTAAAAACCAAAGACTGATCTATGGGCTACAGGATGGCGAAGGACAATCTCGAACGCCCGGCTCACGGGCGCGGCACCACCGGATCATCGCCCTCGCGCCGTTTCGCGCGCCGCGGCACGCGGCGGCTGGGATCGCGCTTCGGGTCGCCGCTGAT
>NZ_VWWM01000060.1:0-48219 GCF_011752945.1 Paraburkholderia sp. Cy-641 | reverse complement strand
GGGCGGCTGCGCCGCCCCAACCCACAAACATAAAAAGAAACAGGACCAAAACCAATGTGAAACCGGACATTTCTATCTAGCCAGAAACCGGACATTTCAATCTGGCCTCGACAAAATTTGTGAGTCCAAAATTCAGATGTCGTGTTAGAGGATCAACGCAAAGTTGATATGAAATTCGCCCGAAATCCACCTAATGCCCTCCGAAATTGCCGCATCGGCGCCTCGCAGCCAATAAATCATGCTTTAGGTGGAGAAAACGCGCCGAGGCGATTTCATATCAAGTTATCGACGGGACAGAAGTGTGGGTGGTAATTCAGGCTGTTTGTACAGAAATCAGGGTGGAAATGACAAAAAGAGGCAGTTTCGTCTCTTTCCATATGGATTTCTGTCTATCAATGAACCTGCCGACATTTCCCCCGGCATTTCTGTACGTCAGTGCAGTGCGCCGGAGCATAAATGTGCGGTTTGCCGTCGAAAGAGCGCGGGGAACTAAATTTGGCACTTTTTGGGTGCTAAACGCCGCGAAACCCTGCGCCGCAACTTTGTGCCGAGTTTAGAGTGCTTCGGAGTTAAAGTGTGAATGCGGGTAGGTTTTCCTTCGAAATTCACAAACTTGCCCCGTCGAATCGCACATTCACAAGTTTGCTACGCGGCCGTTCTGACCCATTCGTCATTCACCGATTTGCTGCCGAGCACGGTGCTTCGGAACAAAAACGCGAATATGGGCGAGTTTTGTCAGAGATCCTACCGCGGAGTAAAGTCCGTCTTGCGGGATTTTGAGACACCGAGAACGCGTACAGGCAATCGCCACGTTAGGATGGATGCGGTACGACGACACTGGCGAGTACCGCTGTAGCTGATGCGTCCGTTGGGGAAATTCTCCCAAGCGGGCTGGCCGAAGTGTGGCGATCCGGCTGCACTTGGAATGTCACACTCAGAAAGCCCCCTTAGATAGGCGCTCTTTCGCCGTTTCTTAGGCTAATTGAATACTTTAATCTCCGTCGAGCAGGACCCCACTTAACAACAAAGCAGTGCGAGAGACTGACATGACGTTTATTGACGTGCAAACGATGAATCATTATGCGGCTGCGATTGGACCCATTTTTGGTGTCGCAAAAATTCTCCCGACAATATTAAAATTTGTGAAAAAACGAGAATTCAATAAATATCGCAATATGAAGGTAAAATTTTTTTGAACTTCAAAACCGAACGCTGCAATATCTTGAAAATTCGTCCTCGCTGGTGGCCGATACATTGAGGGATATAATTTTCGCTGCGATCTTGGTATTTTGGGGGCGCAGTAGCAATGGTCGGCGCCTTGACAATCGGGCCGCACGCTTCGCCGCTTGAGAAAGCAGCCAACATTGTCGTTTTTCTTGAATCTGTTGCCTTATTTTCTGGCTGCGTCTGGATGCTATCGAGATTGATCGAAAGATTAAACAGAGTTAGCAAACCAGCGAAATACAAGATATTTGATGAAATCGAGCTTATGAAGATCCGTTTGGATCAAGCCAGGTCAGAAGTGATCAAACGTAAAACATAAATTCACGCCACTTTCTGGATGCAAAAGCGGCGTCAAAGAGCTGACGCCGCCAGCGGCTCGCTGTGCGCGGACCCACCGTCGAGCATCGCACCTTGGAGACATGTCAGAATACACGCCGTCGCCGCTGCGCCGTGACGGCGAGGAAGTACGCTTGCTTTCAGTGTGCGAATCACACACGATTCGGCGAAACATGCCAACGGCCGTCGAGAGGATAAACCCTGCACCACCTACAGATTCAGGCACCTTTCAGGATTGGAAAGTACTTGCCCGCCAAGCTGGATGCCCTCAATCCAGAACCTCTTGCTCCGCGGTAAATTCCGACTCGGCAAGCACAACTGCCAACTCGGCCCAGCCAGCTTTGGCTGCAAACGCCCGCATGCGTCCGGCCTGGCCGCCGGCGACTGGGCGCCGCCGGTCCTCCGGGATGTCTGCCGGACTCATTCTATAAGGCTGCAACACATGCCCAGCGCGTCGGGCAGCTTCAGCGACGTTCGCCGCGATCCGGAATCCCCCCTCATCTACGTCGCCCCAGTGCAGTACCGGCGTACCAGATGGTAAATCAGCGAGCAGTCGCTCGTACATCGCGCGCCAGGCGGGCGACGGCATGCCCGCAGTGTAGATGAGCAGCACATTATCGTCAGCCCGGCGCTTCGCCTCGCTGTAAAACGTCGTCTGATTTTCAATGGTCAGCACGAACGCCGGTGCACCATCAATACCCAAGACAGTCGGAGCAGGAAAGGCGCCGTACGGTGTGTCGAGCAACGCACTCACCCGCTGACGCCGCACCACGACCGCCCCCGCAAGACGAACGGGCTGGTCCTCTCGCCGCAACCCTACCTCCGCCCAGACATCCGACGGGACGCGCGGCTCTGCTTCGATATCGCCCGACAGCAGCACATCGAGCGGAGCTGTTAGCTGCTCGATCCGTTTGCTGTCGAGAAACAGTTTTGCGCTCACCTCACGTATGGGAAGATCTTCTTCGCGCACGCGCGTGTCGTGTGTCATATGAACGATCACCGCAGCGGCATCAGCCCAATCCATCGCCCTCTCCGGCCCGATTCCGCGAACCTTGTACAAGCTTTCCCATCGTGAAAAAACCGACTCGAGGACGGGAAAAGTCTCGAACCAACCCGCAAGAGATGCGCGCGCCTGGGCCGCGATCGAATGTCGGGTCGGCTGGCCAAGGAAGATCGCTAAAGCATCAACATCCAGCAAGGTGATTCGAACGATGGGACGGTCGCTGCCCAGGCCTTTTTCATATTCAAGCGCAACCGCTCCGGCATCTGCCGCCGCACGCACAGCTGCCTCGAAGGATTCGCGCTCGAGCAAATGACGGCTTTCGGAGTAAGGTTTGAGCGCACTGCCAGTCAGGGAGGCTGCTCGGGTACGCCGGCCTGCCGACACCATCTCGCCAGTGGCGAGCAGCTTCGTCAACAGCATAGTCGCTAGGGCGTCCATATTCGTTATTCCGCTGCAGTTGGTGACGCAGCCACCGAACGCTCGGCTCGAATCCTCGCGATCTCGGCTTCCAGCAATTCAGGGTGAAACTCGAGTTGGTCCGAGCGCATCAGCTCGCGCGCCTCCTCGTCTACATCGTGACCCGTCAGCATCACGACGTTGTTTTCCGGATCGCGCACGATGTCATAGTATCGATGCAGGAATGCGGTCAGAATGCCGAGATTCTCCCCCGGGCTGGCGAGGAACACCTGCAGGCCGAGGTCTTCAAAATAACGCATGGTCGCCGTAATGTTCGTCTGGTCCATCCGATGAAACGCTTCGTCGAGCAGAATAAGCCGGATGCCATTGCGGTAAACGCGACTCAGACGGTACGCAGAGGCGAGCGCGGCCCCAGCGATCACGTAGAGCGGTGCTCGATGCTCGCCGCCCGAGCCCGGACCGATTCGCTTGCTCAAGTGCCCAATCGTCTTCGTCTTTCGTGTTTCGGGATCTTCCCGCTGAATCTCGATATCGAACATGAAGAATTCGCGATAGTCATCAAGCGCCGTGCGCGCACTGCCAGCTCCAGGTGTGGACTTTTCCTCGAGCAGTGTCTTGAACTGCTCTGGAATCTCGCCAGCGCTGCCCAATAAGGTGTCATCTGGACCATACGCCGCGATATCCTTGATGAATTTGAGCAGTTTCTCGTTTTCTGAACGAGGGACGCGGACGAACTGATAGCGCTCGCCATTGGAAAACACCGGGCAGGTCTTCAGGACGCTGTTGAGGCGGTCGATCGTGTCTTCCAGCCATGCCAGATTGTTCGCCAGTGCCACGGCGACGTCGGTCCGGAAGGTTTCCTGTGATGCGCGATACGCTTCTTCCATCTCCGCCTGATGTTCAACCAATTGGGTGCCACGCAAATGGTCGACGCGAGTCTTCACCCACTCGCGAGCGAGCTGCCAGTCTCCCCCAGTACGCTCATCAAGCTGCTCCCGATAGTCGGTGAGAAACGTTCCAAGCAACGCCATGCCACGATTTATCTCGGTTTGCTGGCGAGTTTCGAGGTTCCTCGCTCGACTCCTGCAATCGTCGATCATCCGGGCGTAGTCGCCCGGCGGAAATTTATCCAGTAAGCGGTCCCATTGTTCGTCAGCGTACACGCTGTCGAACAATGGGCTCTGGCGAGCTTGATTGAGCTTGATCCTGAGCTCGTCGGCGGCAGCCTCCGCCCTCTTTGCCGCTAGCTCGAGGTGCTCAACGTTCAGCCCTGCAGCGCCCTCCTTACGCAACAATTCCGTCTGGGCATTGCGCAACTTCCCTTCCTCAGTTTCCCATAGCCTGACACGCTCGCAGAGCGCCAGATAATCTTCGTCCGACAGCTTGCGCAACTGTGCGGCATACTCGTCTGCCCGGGTCTGGGACTCGATGGCACTGGCGTAACCATCCCGGATGTCCTTGATGGCGCGGGACTCGGGTGGAATCTCTCGCAGCATACGCTCGAACGCATCGAGCGATGACCGCTCGCCGGTCTTGCGGGCAAGATCAGTACGGCACTCGCGCAAAGCTAGTTCGATTCCTGCCTTTTGCTCTTCGCCACGAACGCCCAGCCGACGCTCCTGAAGTGGGGCAAGCCGTTCCATCGTTCCCTTGCCTGTGAGCATGCCATCGGTTGTGAGCGTCCGTCCGCCACGCATTGCTTCGTCGCTCGTACTCACGCACTGAATGTCCCGGAACAGATTGCGGACGAACGCTACCGCGACCGGCAGATCACCTTCGATTAACTCAGCGACGGTGCCTGCTCCCACGGACTTTGGCGCCGAGAAACGGCTCGACATGACAATCTTCGCACCGTATACCGCGCCGCGTCCTGACATTCGGCGATACAGTTCGAACGCTTTTTTCTCATGCCGCTCTTCGACAATGAGCGCCTCCAGATTGGACAGGCCAAGATACGATTCCACCACCCGTTCCCAATCTGGATCGGTGACCCGAATGACATCACAAACGGGGGTGGAGTCAATGCCATGTTCGCGGAGTTCCGAGCGTAGTCGACGAACCTTGTCGGAGAGTTGGACATGCCCTTCTTTCGCACGCTCAAGGTCTGCTTCCAGCCCTGACTTCAGGCTATTGAGTTCGTCGATCTCGGCGGACAAGTGGCGCCCGCTCTGAATCAGCGCATCCCATGCGGCATGTGCAACCTGCAGCGCCGACTTCAAACGTGCGGCAATCGACTCAATGTCCATGCCCAGTGCAATCTGGCCGCTCATACCGACGAGTGCATCACATTCGCGCTGGAGCGCGGGGGCGAGCGATCCGAGATGCGCGGACCGCGATGCGTTCCGAAAGACCTTCGCGATTTCAGCGAGCAAACCCGAAAGGTAACCGAGGCGCTCTCGAGAGGCTGCCTCGTTCGTCTGGACGGCACTTTGCAGCACGCCATGGTGCTGATGCGCGGTGTGTCCGTCTCGCTGCTCGACCGCCGCCAATCGTGCCCTCACCGCCTCCTCAACCGCGCGCTGCTGCTCGGCGAGTTCTTCCTGGAGGATTTCGAGCGCATCCTGCGCTTCGCGCGCCTTCGTTCTGGCCTGGTTGGCGACATCCTGGGCCTGTTCGGTCTCCACATCCTGCCGAAGGACCTGCCATGTCTGAGCCTGCCGTTCTTGTTCCGCTGCCTTGTCGAGATGCCCGAGAACCTGCGCACCCGCGTCAATTTGCGCCGAAACCTTCTCCACCAGGATTTTCAGTTTTAGGAAAGTATCGGTGATCTCACGAAATCGCTTGATATTGGTCGGACGCGCCTCCAGGACTTCGTCCCGAACGATTTGGTCGACAGGTTTATCAAAACGCATACGCAGCGCAAACCGGAAGGCGCGCTGAAATGCCTCGTGGTCAGGGATACCACCGTCGCCGCGCAAACGTGTAAGCACAGCGCGAACATAGCTCTTCGAGGTGGAATATAGAACCTCGTCGTCGCTGGCGGCCTTCGCTCGTCGAATCAGATCCGCCCGGAACGTCTTCCAGTCTCTTGGGCGCCGCTCGCCTCCTTCCAGCGACAAATGGTCACCCAAGCTCAGTTCGATCCCCGGCACGAGATAAAGGCCCCGAACCTCGTGCTCTTCCGTGTCGCTCGACGCGTAGATACACACGCCCATCGATACCGACGTGCGCGCCTCGTCGTCCCGCCATACGAGCGTGATGTATGTCGTCGCATGATCACGCACCCGCTGCTCAGCCGTTTCTCCGTATTGCCCGAGGCAATAGCTCCGAATAGACCGCGTCGTCTTGTTGCTCTCGTCGGCTTGCGCGTTCAATGCGGCGAGGCGCTGGTTCGCTCCCAACATGGCGATCTGCACCGCGTCCACCAGCGAGCTTTTACCGCTGCCGTTCGGTCCGAAGATACCTGAGATGTCGGCTATTTCAATGGTCTTCGCATCGAACATGAAAAATTGCACGACATGAACAGCATGTAATGAAATAGTCATTCTTCGATTCCCTCTTCGTCGGCGTCACCATCGGCAATATCATCTTCGTGGCCCACTACGGAGGCGTCTGCCCATTGAGCCGTGTCGCCTGATGGTTTAGACCATGCTGCAAGCCGCGCCAGCGCGGTCTCCCCGAGCAACTGAACGATGGCGGGCCGAATCGCCAACGCGCCTGGATGGCCGACGGTACCCATCGTGCCTCCGTCATGTTCCGGGTCGGCCAGATGCCGTGCAATGCCCCATCGCTGCAACATCTTGACTGCCGCATCGAACTCGCCTTTCGCGGGAAGCTCGCGTTGCGTCATAAGGGTGTACCGCTGAGCAAGCTCGACGATATCGCAGACGACTTCACCGTCATCCGTCAGGTCACCACGCCGGGCCGCGTCATCATAGATGGCCCGCAGAACCAGCGCGAGTAGCGTCTGGTTGGTTGTGGCGACCGTGCTCCGGCCGTTGCGCGGTACCGCGCACGCATATCGGAGTTGCCGGTTGACTTCGACGTCGACGCCCACGATATCCAGCGCACGCCGAAAGTCGCGCTCGTAGTGCTCCACCAGGTTGTAGTCGGACCGTGCGCGCATGTCCGAGTGATACAAAACCTGCTCTGCCACAAGGCGGTACGCGGCGCTCTCGAAATCGGATACCCCGTACATCCCGCGCGAGCCAGCCGCAATGTCATCCCAGAACGCCATCAGACTTTTCTCCTAGTTCGAATGACAGAGAACGGTTGGCCACTGATATATTCGTGTGCTCGCTCTTCGGCATCGCTGAACGCCACTCGGAAACCGCGTGCCATGGAGGTCGCCGTAGCATAGAGGTGTCGAGAGTTCGAACTCATCGACAGGGCCAACGCCGAGAGCGTCTGCCAGGCACGCAGGGCCTCGATGCTCTCGATGGGAATCTCCTCGCTTTCCAGGTGGTCCGAGCCATCAAGCCATGTGAGCACCCATGCCGCCAATTTGGGGGAAGTCACCGTGCGCGCGTTTCGGGCGCGCACTAGTAGCTCGGCGCGAGCGAGATCCGCGTAGCTGGGTGAGCGCGTGCGTAAAGCGTCCGCCGGAGCACGAACAATAGGACGACGAGGTTCGGCAAGCGCCGTCGGTGAAATGAGATACCCAGGCGCCAGGGCGGTTCGGTGACTATTGGCGGAACTCTGCGTGATCTGCTGGATTGTGGTCTGGATGACCTCGTCCAACGGGCGCAGCGAGCGAATGCGATAGTCGAGATAGACGAGAGCCCGCTTGTTAGCGCGCCGGATTTCATCGTCCAAGCGGTCCAGATACTCGTCGATGCGCGATAGCTCATGAAGACGATCCACGTCACGTTCGAACATCCGCGTGGCGCGCAGCACATTGCCCTCGGCACGGCGGGTCTGGTACCACGCAATCAATGCGTCGCGACATGTCTCGTTGACACACATCGCATCGACCTGGGCGAGTATCTGACTGCGCCGGGCGAGCGGGTGATCCTGCGTACGCAGTTGCCGGTAGTCGCCGATGAAAACCTCCTCGATGTACTCGCTGAAAAACATCCGGACATATTCGCGGGTTGGCACATCGGTGCCCAGACGATCCATCAAGTCGCGAATGCTGGTGCCAGTGTTGCGAACATGCTCGAGTAGGTTGCGAGTGGTTTCCGCGGCCTCCATCAGCGAAGACCCTTCCCCGCTTTCGATGGCCTGCTTTAGATGCATTTCCACCGTGCGAATCTTGCCCGCTACGAACACCGGCCCTGCTTCCGCAAAAGCGACCAGTTGAGAAAGGAAGTGATTGACGGCGGGCGCCATCAGCAGGCGCTTTTCGAATGCCTGTCGGCCTACCTTGAGCCATCCCGCGTCGACCAGGACCTGCAGCACCATGTTTGCGCGGATATTCAGATCTGTGACCGGCGCCGTGCCCTCGTCGTCGCGCCAATCGTCCATTTCCGCGAGTGCTTCCTCGATGTCCGCCGTGATCTCCCGGGCGGGGAACCCGTCCATTGGCGGAAGCGGAGCATCGGGCCCGAACCGCTTCCTGTGCAACAGGCATAGCAGCGTCCAATACCGTTGCCGATTGGTAGCCGCAAGCGGGGCAAAGAGACGGTCCGGCAGTCGCTGAAAGAGCTGCGACGCTGCGGCACCGGCCAGAATGTCGAGATTGGCAGTGCTCATGGAAATAGCCAAGGTCGCACCTGGTCGAGGTTATCGACCGCAAGTTGATACTCGGGCGCGCTATCCCGGCGCACGTCGACCGCAACTCTGAGATCCTGCAGGTAGTACGACACCAGACACCCCCTGCAATGGTCCACGCGACTCGATGCGCCACCGAAATACTCGTTTCGGATCAGCAATGCCTGCGCCTCGGACAGGGCAGGATGTCCAATCAAACGGACCGGTACCACCGTGCTCCAGGCGTTGTCTGCGTCGCTGCCATGCGTCGCGCCTCGTTCTAACATCTGAGCCCGTGCAATCCGTCCGAGCGCAAAATCCCGAAATGTCTGCGTGTTTTCACACCACGCCCGAACATGCCATCTGCGGCCTGCGCGAATCAATCCATGTGGCGCAATCACCCGCTCGTGAGGCTGCGGATTGCGCATGGAGCAATACGTAATTTCGACGACGCGACGCCCTTCGATCGCGGAACGCAGCGTCGCAAATACCTTCGGTTCAGGTGCGGATAGCTCCGGATAGGTTGCCCAGGCAATGCCGTCGTCACGTCTGCCTGGATCGTCAAGCGTTAGCCCAGTCAACGCCAAGTAGCGGGTAAGCAACGCCGCACGCACGCCCGACGATGCCATGTCCCGCTCCGTGTCCCGATACGCCGCGAACGTGGCGCGATAACGGCGCGCTCTCGTATCCCAGTCGACCCATTGCGGAAATGTGTCGCGAAACTCCCGCACCCACTGACTCGCGCGCGTCTCCCCGAGATTAAAGAGGTGCTTCAGGCGGGAGCGGCTGAGTTCGCCCTCCCACAGCAGAAGCAATCGCAACGCATCAATCCTTTCGAACGGCGATTCCATGAACGGTGCACCAAGCTCATCATACAAAAAATTGTATCATACATTTTCCTGCATGATGCTTGCCGATACAAGGACGCAGAAGCAACTGCCCTAATGGCGCGCATGACTGCCTACCCAGTCGATGATCTGCTGCTCATCAGGCCAAATCATCGTGGCGGTGACACCACTATCGTCCCTGGTGCCGAACAGGCAGAAACGGGTGCCCGCCAGTACCAAATCGCGAACGGAGCCTCGTCGCGTAGGCGCTCAAGCACAAATCACCCAGTCGGGAGAACGGTCCGTTTTCCTATGGCGCGCTATCAGCCAAAGAGGTAATCTCCCTCGACTAATTTCAGACAAAGCCTACGAGGCCGGTTCATCCGGGGGCTCCGCGGCGCCCGGACAAGTCAATTCGCCGAACCTGGAGCTGTATCGATCCCCGCCCGAACCGATCACGATGTTGACTGCGCGACCATGAACGACCGCAAGATTCTCCAGCTTTCTCCTAAGGTGAAGCCCGATGACCCGAGGGCCGAGGCGGACTTCTCATCCCTTAGCGAGGTTCCCAACATCGTGCTGCTTGGCGACCCGGGCGCTGGCAAAACCCATCTTTTCAGGTCGGCAGCGCAGGCCACCGGTGGTCACTACATGACAGTCCGGAGCTTTCTGAACGCGCGGTCTGACTGGAGTGCGGATACCGTTTTTATAGATGCGCTTGATGAGCGGCGCGCGGGCCGCGGTGACGACGAAGTGGTCGACGCGATTGTCCGGCGGCTGTTCGCCTGCGCGCCTGCCAGGGTTCGCATCTCGTGCCGCGCCCAGGACTGGCTCGCAGACTCCGACCTTGAGGCGTTCAGGCAATATTTTGACGACCATGGCGGGGTGATTGTTGTCAGCCTGTTCCCCCTTTCGGCACAGGAACAGCGGGCCGTACTCGCTGAGCACGGTATGGACATGTGGGGGATTGAGGGGTTCCTCGCCGAGGTCGACGAACACGGACTGGCCGAGTTCAAACGCAACCCGCAGGACCTCAAGATGCTGGCGACCGCCGTCACGAACGGTGTATGGCCAGCCACGCGTGCGGATCTGTTCGAGCAGTCGACCCGGCTATGGCTCGCCGAGCACAATTCCGAGCACGCGCGCCGTGATCAGTTTCCGGTTGAAACGATCCGGCAGACAGCGGGCGCGCTTTGCGCACTCCGCCTCATCAGCGATGTCGAGGGTTTCGCCCTCGATCCCGCAAGCCGCGATGCAAGTCATCCGGACGCGACTGAAATTCCGTTCCTCGATGTGCAGATCATCAACGCGACCCTGCGACGCCGCGTCTTCACGGCGATCCCGGGGCTTGGCGCGGTCGACTACGCGCACCGCACCACCGCCGAATTTCTCGCGGCTGAATGGCTTGCTGCCCGGCTGAATGATGGCTTGTCGTTCCGGCGGCTGGGTGCGCTGCTGGGACACGACGGCCGCCCCGTCTCACAGTTCCGTGGCCTGCATGCCTGGCTGACCGTTCGCGCTCCCCGGTTCGCCGAACAGCTTGTTGCCTCAGACCCTTACGGCGCCCTGTCATACGGCGATCCGGCCTCCCTCTCGCCCTCACTCCGACTCCGTCTGCTGGGAGCACTGGCGGCGCTGGCTGCAGACGATCCGTGGTTTCTGTCAGGAGACGGCCGGCCGCCAAGTGAGCGCCTGAGTGGTATGACCGGTGCGGAGATGACCGACGAATTTCGTTCGATTCTTCGTGCTCCAGACAACCCGGTACGTCCGCTCGTGCTGGAGGCACTGGCTGCCGGCACCCCGGATGTCACCCTGACGGACGATATCGCTGCTGTCATGATTGACAACCGGGCCATGCCGTTCGAGCGAGAAAATGCGCTAGCGGCGCTTCTGAAATGCGGTCAGGAAGGCGAAGCCGCAGTTCTCGGCGCATACACGCGCGATCTGAGCTGGGGCGCATCTGACCTGCAACTACGTGCTGAAGTTATCGCGCTCGCCTATGGCCGGCTCTTTCACGCAATTGATGTGGTTGCGCTGCTGGAAGCGATTGAACGCACCGACGAGTCTCTGCGCGGGCGGCTTTATCTCTGGCATCTTGCGGACGCCGTTCCGCTGCAGGATATACCTGCGATTCTCGGCATGCGGACACCTGCCGAACTGGACGCAACAGACGCATTGCGACAGAACGAGTCACCCGTGTCGCACGCTCTGAGCCTCATGCTCATCAGGCTGCTCAAAAGTGGGCATCCGGTTCCGCCTGACAGCCTCTGGAACTGGCTAGATGGATTGCGCGACCACCGGGCCTCACTCACGGCATATTCGGGCCTGGCGAAAGCCCTGTCGGCGAGGAAGCCAGACGTCCTGAACGCTGTAGCGGACGGGCTGCGCACGCTCCCAGCCGATACCAATGTCTTTCTACTCCTGCAACGGCTCCAGAGGATGACGGCCGGCACAGTCGAGCATATCGATTTTCTCGACACGGCCGTGCGCGTCCTTCGCACTGGCGCTCCCGAAGACACCGGCCTGCCGGTCGCATACGAGCTCGCGCTGTGGATGTTGTACACGCGAACGCAGGAGCGGCCCGGATTCCTCGAATACCTCTTTGACTACGGCGAGCAGAAGAACCTGCAGGCAAGAAGAGATTCAATGCTCGTTTCTGAAATTCTCGACTGGAGACGGAACGACGCCCGACGCAGCCGTGAGCGGCGCCAGCAGGCTGATATTGAGCGGGCGAATCTCATCGCGCAGTTTGGGCGGCACGAAGCGGCCATCCGGTCCGGTTTGGCGTCGGGTTGGATCGCTTGGGTTGCCAACGTTTATCTCGGCAGATATCACGACATCGACCACAACCTCTCACCTCACGGCCGACTCGCTACTTTCATCGGCGACACATTCGCTGATTCGGCCATCGCCGGACTTCTCGCTGCACTTGAACGCACGAACATTCCTGATGTCGCAGCCATCGGTAACGCTTCGCTGAGCGCGAGTATACCGACTTGGTGGCTGGCTCTCGTCGCGGGACTCGACGCTCACTGGGGCCTGGAAGCCAGCTTCGAAGGACTGCCGGAGCCACTTCTTGCTGCCGCGCTGGCAGTGGATCTCGTCTCCCCAACAAGTGAGCGGGACGGCAATACATCGCGCCGCAAAACGTTCGAATGGAAAGCCGCACTCATTTCGACGAAACGGGCGCTTGCGCACGACACCTATCTCGAGGTTGCGAGGCTGGGCATGGCCGCCCGGCACGAACACGTAGAAGGGCTTGGCGAACTGCTTTCCATGGACGCATTCGCGTGGTGCCGGACCTCCGTGACCATGGAGGTGCTCTCCAACTATCCAGATCTGCCTGCTCACTTCCTCGAGCGGCTGATGGAAGTCGTGCTCACCGACGCGACGACGCACGCCGGATTCACCGCACTCGCCAGGGCGCGTCTGTCAGAGGGGGCATTGCCGCCACGTGCCTTTCCTCACTGGCAGGTCACGGCGTTCCTGCTGCAACCGGCCCTGCTGGAATCGGAATTTATCGCGCGAGCATCAACAGATGTCGGTCTCGTCTGGACGCTGCGGGACTATCTGTCCGGCCATGTCACCCAGCCGCGCCGTGAAAACCGCATGCTTCCCCTCCCCGTTCTGACTCGCCTTCTCGTCATGGCCGCCGGTCACTTTCCCAATGCTGCCCATCCGGAGGGCGGCAGTCACGGCGATCGCAATCTGTGGGACGGAGCGGAATTCGTCAGGCGGCTCATTAATCAAATCGCGCTGGACATCACCGCGGACGCCACGGCTGCTCTCGGCCGCCTTTCGACCGACGCCTCGCTCGGCACATATCGCGATCATCTGTTACACGCCGCAGCCGAGCAACGGGCACGCAGGCGCGATGCCGAGTACCAGCAGCCGAACTGGGCGGAGACGGTAAGCGCCCTCTCCAATGGTGCGCCTGCCAGCGCCGCAGATTTTCATGCGCTGCTTGTGGATACGATGCAGGACGTTGGTGACCGGATCGCAAACGCCAACAACAATATCTACAAGCGCTTCTGGAACGAGAACGGCTATGGCAAGATCACCGAACCGAAACCTGAGGAAAGTGGCCGCGATGTCCTGATTGATCTGCTGCGCGAACGGCTCAACCCGAAAGGGATCACGGTTGAGCCCGAGGGGCACATGGTCCACGGCAAACGGGCCGACATCGTGGCGATATGGCGCAACCTCAGGATTCCCGTGGAGCTCAAACGGAACTATCACGCCGATGTCTGGACCGCCCCGGTGTCGCAGCTCGACCGGCTGTACACCCGCGACCCGGGGTCAGCCGGGTACGGAATGTACGCGGTGTTCTGGTACGGCAACCTGAAGCACAGGCCCGCACCCGCGCATCCCAAGGGGGCTACCCGCGCTGAATCAGCATCCGCGATGCTGGATCAGATCACCGAACTGGTCCCGCAGGAGCGGCGTTGGCAGATTGCCGTGGCAGTCATCGACGTAAGCAGCCAATTGTATGCGGCAGAACCGTCACAGGTGCGGCCGTAGGCGCGAGCTTCGGTCCAGCGCGACATGTCCCGGCGCGTCCTGGTCCACACGAGGCGGCCACTACGAAGCGTCTGGGAGATGTTGCGTTTTGCGCTGCGATGCGCTTGCCCTGAACTCATCAACCGAATGCTCGACACCGCCTGCCATCTGTTGCTCGAGCCCACTTCTCAGCCGGCTATACAGCCAATTGAAGACGAGCGGACTGGACACCCGATGGCTGAAAATCGCGTCCTGCAGCTCTCGTGAGCTCATCGTCAGCACATTGTCACCCTCGCCCGCCAGCACGCTTTCCCAAAGTTTCTCAACGTGCGCCTTCAGACGCTCCACAAGGGCGCTGGCATCCAGCTGGCGGTTGCGTTCGCGCACGCCCCAGAGTACCAAGGGCATCACGGGCACGGCACCCGACAGGACGAACGAGGACATGGACGGGTTCTGGACTACCGCGATGGCGAAAGCCGCAACCACGACCACAACCATCGCAATGGTGACAATCGTGCAATATCGCCGCCGCAGCCTCAGATCGTATCGAAGATTCGAGCGCTGACATGCAAGACGGGCTGCTGGCACTGGCAGTCGCGAAACGCTGGGCGCGTACCAGTCGCGCATCGCGCCGCCGTCGCCCGGTGGGCACGTTTGCCGATATGCAGCGATGTCTTCCGCGTCGATGGGCGAGCCGGAGAGGAATCTGTTCCACGGCAACTCGAGGACGGAACAGTCAAAGTGTTCCTGCAGCCGTGCGCCCTCCTTCATCTGCCGCTTGATCCACCGGTCGACAAATGCGGCATCCGTGCAGCCGACGATCAGCGACGCGAGCGCCACATACGGTTTCAGGCTCTGTGCCCAGATTGCGACGATCACACCCAGCACCGGCATGAAAAGCGACACGATGACGAGGATGCCCTGCACTACCTTGACGCGATCGTAGACGCGCCGGCGCTCCCACGCCACCGCGAGCATCTGCTTTTCATTCTGCCGCCTGGCTATCTCATTCACCGCGCTCGCTTCCTCTCGTGTAGCGGCGTTCCCGGGCGACGCCGCGTTTCACATGGTAACAAATTCCAGCATGCAAATTGTGCCGATACCACTATACTTGGTAAAATTACGGCAGCACATCCCTAAATGTAGTTGCACTTAGTCAAAATTTATTGAAGTTTACAGTCGATTTTGTCCCCATAGAGGTCAGCAATGCTTCGAGACCAAGTGAGTATCCGGCGCCGGCACAACCTGTCGTCTGATGCGTCCACACGCTTCTTCGCATTGGTCGACGCGATGGCAGAACATCAGACGCCGACCACGACGCAGCTCGACGCATTGACGTCATCATATGAGAGCACCGCAGAGTTTCTCTCGGCGCGCGAAGAATTCGCGGAGACGCTGATCCAGATTCATCCACACGGGTCCCGGCAACTTGGAACGTTGACCAAGCCGATTGACGACTCGCGCAACGGGTTTGATGTCGACCTGATCGCCCGCTTCAGTGAAGCTGCCTGGTCCAGATATTCCGACTACGAGGGCCCTGCACGCCTGCTGAACCAGATTCAGACCGCGCTGGCAGACTACGCCCGGGCACATCAACTGGAATTGCAGCGCCACGACCGATGCGTTACGCTGCATTACGCTGGCGGTATGTGCGCAGACATTGCACCTGTCATAGACAGTCCCCGCGTCTCCATCCGCTATGGCGAGACCCATGGCCTGATTCCCGACAGGGGCTTGAAGAGCTTTGAGTCGACCAATCCGCGCGGCTACACGCGCTTTTTCAACGAGGCGGCTGCCATTTCTCCCAGATTCCCCTTGATGGAGAAAATGACCGCCGCGATGGATTCGATGCGCAAGGCGGATATCGTCCCGCTGCCGAACGCACGGGATGTCTTTGACCGCTTGCTGTGCCGGTTCGTGCAGGTCATCAAGCTGCATCGCAACTTCCGGTTCGGGCCGCAGTCCGGGACGGTTGATCTGCGGCCGAGCTCGGTATTCATCACGACGCTTGCCGCGCAGGCATACGCAATTCAGGCGCCGCAGGCGCACGCATCGCCACTGGATCTGCTGCTTGATGTGGTCGAAACAATGCCGAGACTGTTCGCACGCATCCCGGTTGGCGCGAGCCTCGAAGAATGGCGGTTGCCCAATCCGGCGGCTCCGCAGAGTAACCTGGCGGCCGAGATGAACCTCCCGCTGCGGCAGATCGCTTTCGACCGCTGGATGGAGCAGCTCATGCAGGACATCGAAGCGGTCATCGACGCCATTGAGGCGCGCGCCGGCATGAACGAAGTCGTCAGCGCGGTTGAAAACGGCTTCGGCGCAAGGTCTGCCCGCAGAGTTCGCGATGCCCTGTTCGCAGAGCAGCAAGCGACA
Organism: Paraburkholderia sp. Cy-641; assembly: GCF_011752945.1. NCBI lineage: Bacteria > Pseudomonadati > Pseudomonadota > Betaproteobacteria > Burkholderiales > Burkholderiaceae > Paraburkholderia > Paraburkholderia sp. Cy-641. The sequence continues at coordinate 31,905 of NZ_VWWM01000060.1, read as the reverse complement.
CGGGAGGCCGGAAAAGCGCGACTGTTCACCGGGGCGCCAGCGCCCCTAGTGATCCCGTCGCGGCAGCACAGATTCTTCGGTAGGTAATGGCACCGCCGCCGCCGCGTAGTCCGACGCTTGCCCAGCGAGAACTCGAGCTTCGTCGTCTGCATCTGCCAGAATCAAAAACCTTCTGGCGACCCAGCCGGGACCTCTGTTTTTCGTTCGCCATTGGACCGTCCGCGTACTCGCCGCTTTACCGGTGCCTACTGGTCTTGCCTCGCAGCGGCGTCTGGCCATCACTGTACGTGATCAAACCCGACCTGGTCGCTGTGGCCCATGGGAAACGGCCACCCCATATCTACAGCCACGAGAATGGTCGAACAGAACTCTGCCTGTGGTATCCAAAAGGCCGAGAATGGAATCATGCGATGAAGCTTGCCGACACCTACATCGCGTGGACCGCCGAATGGTTGTGGTATTTCGAAGACTGGCTTATCACGGGTGAATGGGCAGGCGGCGGCGAACACCCCGAATAGATGACCTATGACCTTGACCGCTACGGTATGTGAAATGCCGTTATCAATATCAACCTCCAAGCTCTCTATTGGGAGGAGTAAACAACGAGCCGGTCTTCAGCAGGAATCGCGAGAAAAAAATAGCTAGATAGCAAAATTGCCGTCGGTCCGGTCGCACGTCGGAACTCAGGACGAGAATCGCAGGTTAGTCTTCGCACGTTCGACGCTTTAGGGCCTCTTGGCTATGCCTGACATATCCAAAGAACTAAATCTCGGCGCTGGCCTACCGCCGAACACCTGTATGCCTGAATCCGCACAACGTTCAAGCGTCGCCCGTCTCATATGCCAGTCTGACGTCACCAATCTGATTGACACACGCTTCGAGCACCGTCATTGACGCCTTCATCAGGTTCAAATCGCGATTGGCGTCGTCATGGTCAAAATACTTGCCTCCGTGAAACAGGTTGTTGCGAACCCGGCGCATGAGAACCAATGCGGACTCAATTTCAGTTCTTCGCCCAGCCGCAGACGCGATATCTTCAAAGCATGCCCGCTCGCCTCGCACAATCTGTTTGCGCGGCGGCCTGTCCAGCAGATATTTAACTGCTTTGGCTAACTCGGGATCCGCCCACGGATCGAGCGCGGCTGCGACCTCGCTGCCAAACTTGTCCCACGCAGGATACGCAGATCCACCTTCATTGCCAGCAGCAAATCTGGTGGCTTTAAGAGAGAATTCCGCGCGTGCGAATTTTGCCCAAAATGAGATGGCAATCTCACGAGGAATTCTGAGCTCGTCCCACTTTTCATCCAGCACCGGAGCCTCCGTGTCGAGACAATCGAAATTTAGGTCAAGTACCCCTACCTCAGACATGCTATTGCCACTAAACTGGTGATGAAGGCATCATGAGAATTCACTCACCTAGAAAGACCTAAGGGTCTAGCAATAGTGGAAACCCGCTGTTGATTTGCACGGAATCCTGACCCACGATTTGCATTGAATTCTGACCCACCCGTTGGACCAGCTTTTCGTGTTATTCAGTGGGTATTTGGGTCTTCTTTCTCTCCTTCTTTGGCTGTGTCGTGCTGTTTCTGAAACGATAGCTATCGTTACCTGTTTCCACAATGTGGCAGTGGTGCGTGAGCCGGTCAAGCAGCGCGGTCGTCATCTTTGCATCGCCGAACACACTGGCCCATTCTGCGAAGCTCAGATTGGTGGTGATGATGACACTGGTTCGTTCGTAGAGCTTGCTGAGCAGATGAAACAGCAGCGCACCGCCGGTCTGGCTGAACGGCAGATAGCCGAGTTCGTCGAGCACCACGAGATCGGCGTACACGAGTCGCGTTGCGAGTTGTCCGGGCTTGCCCACGAGCTTCTCCTGTTCGAGCGCATTGACCAGTTCGATGGTGGAGAAGAAGCGCACGCGACGACGATGATGTTCGAGAGCCTGCACACCGATTGCAGTTGCCAGATGCGTCTTTCCCGTACCGGGTCCACCCACCAGAACGATGTTGTGTGCCGAGTCGATAAATTCGCACTGGTACAACTGGCGCACCAGCGCTTCATTGGCGTCGCTGCAACTGAAGTCAAAGCCGCCGATGTCGCGATACGCCGGGAAGCGTGCCGCCTTCATCTGATACGCGAGTGAACGCACCTCGCGCTCTGCGATTTCCGCCTTGAGCAATCCTGCCAGCACCAGAGAAGCCGACTTGTAGGCCGGTGAGTCCTGCGCGGCGAGCTCGCCTAACGCCTGAGCCATACCGTGCAGCTTGAGCGACTTGAGCATCTGCATCATGACGTCAGGCTGCATGGTTGTCCTCCCGACCCCTTAGTCGGTCGTAGCGGCCGACGTTGGCTTGCGGTTCAACGGTCAGTGCAAAGGCCTGCGGCGTCTGCAGCGGCGGCACAGGCGGGCTGTCGAGCAGCCGGCTCAGGATGTTCAGCACCGTCTGCTTGTTGGGTGCGCCGGCTTCGAACGCGAGCTCGACGGCTGCGAGCACCATCTGTTCGTCGTGCAACAGGACCAGCGCCAGAATCTCGACCATCTCCCGATCGCCGCCGGGACGCTTCAGCAACACGCCCTGCAGCTTGCGGAATCCGGCTGGAAACTCGGCGAAGGGTGCGCCATTGCGAAGCGCTCCGGGTTTGCGCTGCAGGACTGCCAGATAGTGACGCCAGTCGTAGATGGTCTCGCCATGGTCGTGGCTGCGGTTGATACACCGCTCGTGCTCGGCAATCACCTGACCTTCGGCAACGAACACGAGCTTTGCGGCGTAGACGCGCAAGCTGATGGGGCGGTTGGCGAACGACGCCGGCACGCTGTAGCGGTTGCGCTCGAAGTTCACGAGGCAGGTTGGCGAGACGCGTTTGGTGTGTTCGACGAAGCCATCGAATGGCTGGCCGACCGGCATCAGGTGTGGCCGCTCGGCAGACCACGCGTCCCAGATCGTCATGTCCTGCTCCGGGTGCCGCGTCTGCTGCCATAGCAGCACGCACTGGTCAGCCAGCCAGTCGTTTAACGCGGCCAGCGAACCGAACGTCGGCACCTTCTGCCAGAGCCGGTGACGGCTGTCCTGGACGTTCTTCTCGATCTGCCCCTTCTCCCAGCCGGAGGCGACGTTGCAGAACTCGGCGTCAAACAGGTAGTGGCTCACCATCGCGCTGAACCGCGCGTTGACCTCGCGCACCTTGCCGGGACGTACCCTGTCGACGGCGGTCTTCATGTTGTCGTAGATGCCGCGGCGTGGAATGCCGCCCCAGGCGACGAACGCGTGATGATGCGCGTCGAACAGCATCTCATGGGTCTGCAGGAGATAGGCACGCAGGAAGAAGGCACGGCTGTGACTGAGCTTGAGCTGCGCGACCTGCAGCTTGGTGCGCTCGCCATTGATGATGGCCCAGTCCTCGCTCCAGTCGAACTGGAACGCTTCGCCGGCGGCAAACCGGAGCGGAACGAAGGTTCCGCGTCCGGTCGTCTTGGCCTGCTCGTGCTGTTCCTGTCGCCAGCGCCGGGCAAACGCCGCGACACGGTCGTAAGAGCCGGTGAAACCCAGTGCGCACAGGTCTGCGTGGATTTGCTTCAGGGTTCTGCGCTGTTTGCGGGGCCGGTTTGCCTCCGTCTTGAGCCAGCCTGCGAGCTTCGCAGCGAACCCATCGAGTTTGCTGGGGCTGTGGCGTTCGGGATAGGCCGGCAGGACCGTGCCAGCCCGTATGTAACGCCTGACCGTGTTTCTCGACACGCCCAGTCGTTTGGCAATCTCGCGCAACGAGACATGATCGCGAAAGTGCCAGCGTCGGATGATGCTCAATATAGCCACGTCGATCACTCCGTTCCCCCGCCCGTTGCCGAGCAGGTCAGTGTTCTACGTGGGTCAAGATTCGATGCAAATTACTGCCGAGGGTGGGTCAGGATTCCGTGCAAATCAACACTACGTACCCACACTTGCGTGCGAGTCGGAGAATGTCAGGCTGAAGCGGCCCTGTTTCGAAGTTGCATGATGGACTGCCGTGCCGTGCCATAGTCGCGTGCCAATTGCGAGACCGATTCGCCCGCTATTTTTTCAACCATCCGTGTGAATCTCAACCCGCCTTGAACACGGAAATCCTGCCCTCCCCCCGTGCGGACTTAAGGATCGTATTCCCACTGCCATAGTCTATCAAACGATACTGCAACGCTTTCCGGCTCCGCTGCAGATCTCAAGAAAAGACTAGAAACTCTGGTGGTTCGATACCGGCAATGCGGTCGAATACATGACCTGCTTTAAGGCAAAGCTCGACCGAATGTTTCGAATATTAGGTAGCCGCGATATCTCATCGATGATCAAGCGCTCCAATGCCTGAGTGTCCCGGACCAGCACACGCAGGAGGTAGTCCGCGTCTCCGGACATCAAGTAGCATTCCATCACGTTTGGTATCGCAACTACCGCCCGTTCGAATTCATCGAGCCCGTCACGACGCTGATTTTCCAGGCTTAAATGAATGAAGACATTCACATTCAGTCCCAGACTCGCGGGATCGAGCAGCGTCACACGCTGCCGGATTACGCCATGACGCTCTAGCGCTCGAACACGAGTCAGACACGGCGACGGCGAGAGGTTCACGCGGGCAGCTAACTCGACGTTAGTCAAACGTGCGTCGCGCTGTAGTTCCGCCAGAATCTTCTGATCAATTGCATCAAGTTGCATATGCACCCTATGAGACACCATTCGGACGAAAACTGGCCGGCATTCGGCGAAGTTCATTGCGCATCCAGGCAGCACGTCCGTCTGCTTGCGAGTTTCAGCTGCGTTCGGCAAGGACTGCAAGAACGTGTCAGCGCCGCAAGGAGTGACTTTCCACTCACCTGCGTATTTCATTCTAGTGTTTGGCGTTGTCCAAACTTGCAGACGATTTAACAGAACTCCGAAGGAGTGAGCTATTCGGCTCAGGCATACCTAAGGCACACATTACCGAGGGAGCAAAGAGAAGCGCGACAGTCCTAAATCCGCCGCGTCCGGGGAAATGCGTGATCGGCGCACTGCAACTGGCGATCGACGTACTTTTCAACGCTATCGACTGGCCGGGATGCGTCTGTCGTGTACCACGTCACCCGACTCCATGAGCATATCCGACAATCCCGCTCCCGCTGGCACCATCGGCCATACGTTCTCGGTCGGATCCGTAATGAAGTCCATAAAGACGGTTCGGTCCTTCATAGCCATCGATTCACGCAAAACCGGTTCGACGTCGCTCGGCCGCTCGACCCGGAATCCGACATGGCCGTAAGCGCGCGCAAGCGCTACAAAGTCAGGAAGCGCGTCAAGATACGATTGCGCGTACCGTCCCTCGTAGTACACGTGCTGGAGTTGCTTTACCATTCCAAGGTAACCGTTGTTCAAAGAGGCTACCTTTACGTTCAAACCATATTGCTTGCAGGTCGACAGCTCCTGGATGCACATCTGTATCGATCCATCTCCCGTTACGGCCACAACATCGCTCTCCGGGAAGGCTCGCTTCACACCCATCGCATAAGGGAGACCAACTCCCATGGTTCCAAGCCCGCCAGAATTAATCCAGCGTCTGGACTTGTCGAAGCCGTAAAGCTGCGCGGCCCACATTTGATGCTGACCGACGTCCGAGCACAGAAACGCGTCGCCTCCGGTGACTTCCCAAAGTTTCTCTATAACGTACTGCGGTTTGATAATCTTCGGGCCCTGTTCAAAGGCAAGACAACGCCTCGAACGCCACGTCTCCACCTGTTTCCACCATGAATCGCGCGACGTCCGGTTTACCGGCTGCCGGGTCAGAAGCTCATTGAGCGTGCGCAGGACACACTTCACGTCCCCGACGATTGGAACATCAACCTTGACTCGTTTGTCGATACTCGCCGGGTCGATATCCACATGAATGATCGTCCGCTCACCTTTAGCAAAGTCTTCCGTATTGCCGATGACGCGGTCGTCGAAGCGAGTTCCCAATGCGATCAGCACATCGCAATGCTCCATCGCCATGTTTGCCTCGTAGGTCCCATGCATCCCCGGCATGCCAACGTAGCGCCGGTCGGTTGCGGGGAAAACACCAAGCCCCATGAGCGTGGTCGTTACAGGCGCGTCTACGAGTTCAGAGAGTATGCGCAACTCCGCCTCGGCCTGCGCCGCGACGGCACCGCCACCTACATAGATGTACGGTCTGCGGGCAGAAGCAATGGCCTTAGCCGCCCGCCCAATTTGGGCCGCATGGCCCTCGGTAGCCGGCCTATACGAGCGAATCGAGACAGACTCGGGATAGACAAACGCCCCTTGCGCCAGCAGGATATCCTTCGGAATGTCGACCACGACGGGCCCTGGCCGTCCTGTTCTCGCGATGTAGAACGCCTTCTTCATCACCAGCGGAAGCTGATTCACATCCCGAACCAGAAAGTTATGCTTAACGATAGAACGGGTGATACCGACCGTGTCACACTCTTGGAATGCATCCTGCCCGATTGAGTCCGTAGGCACATTTGCGGAGACAACGACAATCGGGATCGAATCGAAGTAAGCGGTTGCGATTCCAGTCACCGCGTTTGTCACCCCCGGACCGGACGTGACAAGCGCAACCCCGACTCTCCCGGTTGCGCGAGAGAAACCATCCGCGGCATGAACCGCTGCCTGCTCGTGCCTAACAAGCAGATGGTCGATCCCGGTCGTCTCCTCGAGCGCATCATAGATCGGCAGCACCGCGCCTCCGGGGTATCCCCACACTGTATCTACCCCCTCAGCGACTAGCGCTCGAACGACCATTTTCGCGCCCGAAATGACGACGCTCTCCTCCCCTTCCGGCTTGCTTGCCTCTTCGATAAACTCCATTTCTGCTGATGCGATTTTCAAGGTGTACTCCCCTACGTAAACGACGTCACTTGAGCGTTGCTGGTCGAACAGGTTTCTCCTGAGTCGAGCGAGCAGTCGACCGGATCTGCACAGTCGCAAGCGACTGCCTCCGAAGGCCGAAGCGGCCACGAAATATCCGGAAGTTCTGGTAATCCTAGCGCAGCTGCTGCGCTCAGAAATTCCGAATTTCGTCTTCCCGGACGGCATTTTCAGCACAAACCACTGCTCATTGGGTATGTGGATTAGCACTTGTGCCGCACACTCGCGCAGCCGCACATCAAGTCTGTCCTTCGATAGCGGCAAAGCCGGCCGTAACCGACACAGACATCATTAGCCTGCCGCCAGGAAGAGGGAGTGCGAGAACCGCGTTAGATCAGCGCCTCGATCAGTCGAGGACCTCGTTTCCGCATTGCGTCCGCGAATGCATCTTCAAATGCGCGGGGTGAATCTACGCTTACCGCTTCAACACCCATACCGGTTGCGAGCCTCACCCAATCCAGTGAAGGGTTTTGCAAATCAAACATCGAAGCTGCAAGCGCCCCCTCGTTCGTTGCGCCCACTCGCTTGAGTTCGTTGCTGAGAATCTTGTAGCCACGGTTTGCGTAAATGACCGTAGTAACGTCGACCTTCTCCCGCGCCTGCGTCCAAAGCGACTGGAGGATGTACATCGCGCTGCCGTCGCCCTGAAGCGTTACGACTTTTCGGTCAGGGCACGCTATACCCGCACCTGTCGACACGGCCATCATGCTGCCGATCGCACCGCCTGTCAGATTCAGATAGTCGTGAGGCAACGCTGACGCGGTAACGCCGTAGTGCATAAACCCGGACGACAGTGACTCGTCTGCAACGATTGCGTTTTCCGGCAGATGCTTGGCCACAGCCTGCATAATCGCCTGCGCATCAAGCACATTTGCATTCTTGACGCCGATCGGCTTACGTTCCAGCACGCGTGCTGTTTCGTTGTGCGCGCCCAAGGCATGCAGAAGCGCCTCGAGTGAGGCGGGACCATCCTCGTGGGGATGCGCGAGTACCGCAAGCTGGCATCCGGCAGGCGTCAGCCAGCTCGGCTTGTCCAGATATGCAAAGAAACTGACGGGGGGTGGCGCTCCAACGAGAATCATTTGCTCCGTACCAGCAAGAACGTCGACAACTTGCTCAGCAAAGTACGGAAGACGTTCGAGCTCAATTCGTCCGGCACCGCGCTGCAGACGCGGGAAGAACGTGTCACACATAATTCGGCATCCGGTCTGCGCCGCGATCTTGCCAAGTGCTCGAAGCCCGCGATCCTGAAGAGCCTCGCCTCTGGTCAGTATTACTGTCTTCTTTCCGTTACGAAGCAGACGCGCAGCATGATCCACTGCGTTTTGAGTTGCCAATTGTCGAACCGGAGCAGGCAACGGCGGAGCGACGAAATCCGCTTCTTCCCACGCAGTATCAGCCGGAAGAATCAGCGTCGCAATTTGCCCCGCTCCTGAGCGCGCAGCGTGAACCGCGCGCGCGGCGTCGGCACCGGCCGTGCGCGAACTCGATGACGAATGTACCCAGTGGGAGACCGGCCTCGCGAAACCGATCACGTCTGATGACAGCGGCGCGTCATAACGGGCATGGGTCGCTGCATGGTCGCCGACGATATTGACGATCGGAGTCGACGCCTTACGCGCGTTGTGCAAGTTTGCCAGGCCATTTGCAAGACCGGGACCGAGATGCAGAAGCGTGCACGCCGGTTTTCCGGCCATGCGGCCGTATCCATCCGCAGCGCCTGTCACCACGCCCTCGTACAGACCAAGTACAGGATGCATGCCCTCCACTGCGTCGAGAGCTGCCACGAAGTGCATCTCAGAAGTGCCAGGATTAGCAAAGCAAACATCCACTCCGCTGGCAATGAGCGAACGCAAAAGACTTTCAGCACCATTCATATCTACTTACCCCTTGATTATCCTCGGATCTGACGGCCTACGCTGGGCGACGAAAGTGTCGCGGCGTAGTCATGGCCGGATCGTATCGACCGGGGTAAGATATAAAAATATAGTCCTACTACAATCATCTTTGTATCATGCGCAAGAATCTGGAAAACGGCGTCTTCCACGCGATGAACGCCTTTATTCGCGTGGTGCATTCCGGAAGCTTTACGGCGGCTGCAGCGCAACTGGATGTTACGACGCCGCAAATCTCGCGACTGGTTACCGAACTCGAATCGCGGCTTCAGACCAAGCTCCTGCAACGCACTACTCGCAAGCTGGTGCTTACCAGTGCGGGTGAAAAGTACTTCAAACAGGCAGAGCTGATCATGGAACTCCTGGCCGAGGCCGAGCAGATGGCTGCGGGCGCTGCGGCTCAGCCGGCGGGGCGCCTGCGCGTTCTATGCATGGCAAGCTTCGGAAATCGATATGTTGTACCGTTGGTGACGAAGTACTCCGCGCGACACCCGCTGGTGTCGATTGAATACAGTACTTCGCAGTACATGCCGGACCTGCTCTCGGAAGGTATCGACGTTAGCGTCTATCTTTCCCAGCATCTGCCCGACTCGGGCTTGATCGCCCAGCGCCTCGGCACGATCTCTGCGGTCCTGTGCGCCTCTCCAAAGTATCTGGCGACTCATGGGGTGCCCGAACATCCGCGAGACCTCGTCAATCACGCGTGCCTGCGCCTGGTCAATCCATCGCTCACCACTCACTGGAAGCTTATCAATGGAAGCGAATCATTCACCATTGATCCTGTTGGACCGATTATTGGTGATCTCCCAGAGCCCGTTGTTCACGCTGCCATTCACGGCCTCGGGATCGCTTTGCTCATGAGCCACAACATCGTGGATGCGCTGCGCAGAGGCACATTGGTACACGTTCTTCCTCAGTGGAAATCGCCTGAGATTGGAATCTATCTACTCTTTCCATCGAGAAAGTTCGTCGACGCAAAGACCCGGGAGTGGGCAGAACTTCTGAAAACCGAAATTCCGATCCTGCTTGAAAAGGATGCCGAACATATGAGCCAGGTGATGCAGTCAAACGGAACCCGTACTCAGTAATTTTTCTCCGACGTTCTATTTTTCTGGAGAACTTCTCCACAGAATTGCGATTTCGCTCTCTATTTCTCCGAGAGTCGCTCACACAAGGCACCAACCCAGACCCGTGCCGCCTTACTGAGGCACAGAGAAAAAAGCGATCCACACCCGGATCGCTTTTTTCATGCCGGATGAGCCGTTATGCCACGACAATGCGGCGGGGATCAGCGAGGGCAAGCGCCTCTGCACGATCCGCGCTGGGCGGGTAGATCCACTCCGTATTGATCTTGGTCTTCAGGGCTTTGGCTTCGGCGCCAACCAGTTTGACCTCACGTTCCCAGCCCTCGGTGTACACCGCTCCCCATGGGCCCAGGTCCAGGCACGTCACGTACTTGGGCTGGCTATACGGAATCGATGGCTCGCCAAGCAGATCGGCCGCTACGTTGTGGCCGGCGGAGCGACCCAGATTCATGGCGTGCTGGCAGGACATCTTCGCGTAATTGCCGTCGTCGTCCGTGGCGGCATAGGCGCAGTCGCCGGTGGCAAACACCCCGTCCAGGCCCTTGACCTTCAGGTTGCGGTCCACGTGCAGGCGACCGAAGTTGTCGCGTTCGGCGGGGATTTGCTGAGTCAGTTCGCTGGCTCGCGCTCCGGCGGTCCAGATCACCGTGCCGGCATCGATGCGTTCGCCGTTTTCCAGCGTGACGCCCGTGGCGTCGACAGCCGCAACACTCGAGCCCAACTTCCACGTCACGCCCAGTTCGGTCAACGCCTCAATGATTACCGGACGCGGACCGGGGCCCAGATCGGGACCGACTTCGGCGTTGCGCTCGACCATGATTACCGTGACCGCCTCATCCGCGCCCAAGACTTCACGCAGACGCGCGGGCATTTCCGCCGCGGTCTCGATTCCCGTGAAACCGGCCCCAGCCACCACGACCGTATTGCGAGCCACGCTGGCCGGACGCTCGGCCAGACTGTGCAAGTGGGTTTCAAGCACAGCCGCGTCGGCGATCTGATCGACGTTGAAGGCATGTTCTTTCAGGCCGGAAATGGGCGGGCAGAATAGACGGCTGCCGGCGGCTAGCACGAGGCGGTCATAACGGATGGTGTGATGCGAAGTGTCGGCCCCCACGCCGATGACGTTGACCTCTTGCCTGGCAACGTCGATGTTCTGCACTTTGCCCTGAACGAACTGGACGCCGACGGCTTTGAAAATCTCTTGCAGCGGCGCCTTCATTCCCAGCGGATTTTGCTCATACAGACGCGGGCGGACATGAAGTTCAGGCTCGGGCGCGACCAGCGTGATCTCTACGTCGGTACGTCCGACCTGATCGAGCAAGCGGGCCGAAGCCAGCGCGCTCCACATACCGGCGAAGCCGGCTCCAATAACAAGAATGCGTTGCGACATCTGTCGTGCTCCTGAGAAGAGTCTGCGGTGCGGGTGACCGAGAACCCGCATGGCACAAAGGTCCCAGCCATCAGGACGACATGTTCATTACCATGCCGTTAACTTAGACTATATCAGTCGCAGTTAAGGCATGCAACTGCCCGTGATCGGCTTGCCAGGGCTTCCGCGCGAAGCCCCTTACAAATAGAGAGCAGACGATCCCGCTCTCACTGAACAGGTACAAAAATGTCTTTCACCTCAATTACATCAAATTTTAGGTGAATAACCTTCAGATGCCGTTCAAACGTCCGCGAAATTCCCCCCCGGAGCCTGTCGGCAATTCGGCCTGGACGACAGTCGCATAAGACTCCGCGAGCCGGCAATGACGGACCCACTTTGCGTTGATCCTCTCCGGTTCGGGTCAGCTAGAAATATCGGGTTCCGTGAAGGTTGAGCGCCGGATAGCCTGCTTCGTCTATCAAACACAAAGTTCGTCTGGTGCACGACCGCGTTACGCCGGATCACTAGAGTGTCGTTGTGCAATGCATCGGGATCGGGATACAGCCATGAAAAGCGTGCTAACGAGATTCATCGCCTCCACCAGCGGGAGCACCCCGCCATCGGACGGCGTTCAGGAGAATCAGGACGCAGTCCGAAACAGAGTGAAAGACCGTTCCATGTCCGGGCCGCTGGCAAGTCTCTCCGGTCTTCGCAATCTGCCGACAGGTAATACGAAGACGGCTAATCGAACCAGGCTGGTGGGTGCAGACCAGGCGACGCAAAGTCCGAACCTGCCGGTGGAGTTGCTTCGTGAAATCGTCGAGAACGGTGACTCCGCAACACGAGACGCGATACGCTTTGCCAACCGTCGACTCAATGATATTGCCGAGGTTTATACCGACAGCCGCAGAATCACAGACCGCGAGCACCTCAGAAACGTTCGGGATGCGATGAACAATGGGCGTTATCCGCATACCACACACCTCGATGCGAGTGGCCTGGATATTCAGCCACCGGTGTGGACCAAGCTCAAGCCGTTTTCCAAACTTGGGACGCTACCGGCGTTCGGCATGGCCGAGAAGCTCGACGTGCAGGAAAATTCTGCTCTCGGCAGTATCGGGCTCAGGCAACTGTTGGGCAAGGGTAAAAAGATTCGCGAACTGAATGCATCCGGCACTCGCTCAGGCGACGCTGGAGCAATGAAGATTGCGAAGCTCCCTCTGTTGCAGAAGCTGATGTTTTGCAACGAAAACCTTACCCTGACCGGCGTAAAAGCGCTCGCTGCCGCCCCACAGCTGGTGGAACTCGATCTTAGCGATAGTCACGGTATCGATGACGACTGCGCGGCAGCGCTGGCCGAGAATAAGAATCTGCGAGAGTTGCTGTTGAACGGTTGCAGCATCAGTAATCTCGGCGTACAGGAACTGATGAAGAACCGTGCATTGCGAAAACTCGGCCTTGCGGAGAGCGAGCTCGACGAAAATGGATTTGCCATGCTGGCGGAGCATCCCTCGCTGGAGGAGCTTGATGTCAGCAATTCGCTGGAATCCAGCGACGCCTGTGCGATCGCGCTATCGCTCAACCCACGACTGAAAGTACTGGCGATGAGTCACGCGAATATTCAGGCCGACGGCGCCATCGCGCTGTCAGGAATGTCGGGGCTGAGCAAGGTCACCCTTTCGTCCAATATGATCGACGATCGTGGAGCACGTGCGCTGGCAGCGAACACGCAACTTCGCTACATCGATCTGCGGAACAATCCGAAAATCAGCGAGAAGGCGAAGCGCGAGATTAATGAGCAAGCCGAGACATCGGGGCGGACGATTCTGTTCTGAGTGTGGGCTGGTTCTGGTTGCGACAGGCACGATTAGAGATTTACCGTGTGCGTGTGATAAACACGGCCGCGCAGCACGACACCCTGCCAATGAATTGCTCAAAGGACGGCGCGGTGTCGCGCACCTCCGGCATCACGATGAGACACGGCCGGAATCCGCAAAAAAACTCCGCCGGATTCCGGCCCAACACTTTGACTTCAAGGTGAAGTTATTGGCCAAATCGATGCCCTTCCGCGCGTCAATATGACGCTGGTGGGACTAGCGCTGAGAGCAATAGCGATGCCTTGACCCGCCGAACCCCAGGCTGATGAGTTCGGCAAAAGGCCCATTCAACTAGACATGCTTGCAAAACCAGTCGATCTGCCTGGCAACGCTGCTTTCGAAGTGTTGCCCATCGTACATGTCGTAGTGGCCGGCAGTTTGCTCGACGTGAAGCTGCTTCGTGGTCGCCGCAACTGCGTCAAAAAGCTCGATACCGTGATTCGGCGGATTCACACCATCTTCGCCGGCGATAACAACTAGCACCGGACATGTAACGCGCACGGCATAGTCCTTTGGCTTGTAGTTCAATATCTCACGAACGGTCAGGAAGGGAATCTTGATATCCATTGCTGGATAGTTCTTCCGGTTCTCCTCGAAAAATGTTTTCGATTGCGGGTCTGTGAGTACTTTCGTAATCGGGACAAACATTTCCCTGCCGGTGCTCTGTTTCTTCTCGTGCATCCGTTCGAGCGTCGCAACGAATGCCTGCTTTTCGGCTTCGGTCATATTGCGAGTCGTCGCTTGTTCGCCGTCAGCAAAGCCAAGCTGACTAACAACGGCCTTGATGGACGGATCACTTGCGGCTGCGGCAAGCACATGGCCGCCGCCGAGCGACGTCCCCCACAGCCCGACGCGCTCGGCGTCGACATAAGGCAGTTCCCTGACAAACGCGATAACAGTACGGATATCCTCAATCTGCATCGCCGGGATAAGCCGGCCCTGTTCTCCCCCACTCGCGCCAAAGCCGCGATAGTCGAACGTAACAGCCGCATAGCCGGCGCGGGCAAAAGCTTCGGCAAATTTTGGAAGCAGCAACTCCTGGATGCCGCAAAACCCATGACACAAGATGACGACGGGTGCGGGAGTCTGCGTGTCGGGCCGACGTACGGTCACTGCAATGTCGTTAGCCGCTCGATATGAAGTAGTTTCCATATAACCTGGAAGTAGATAATGAAATAGACCAAAGCCGGAATCGTTCATGTCCGTCATGTGCGATCACATGCGAATTTCGCATTGTCGCACGTTGCCGATATAACAGCATTGACGATGACCAGATCACATTCCGCACATGTCATTTCGTGGCGGTTTTCGGGCAATTGAAATAGGAAACATGCACGCACGGTCGTCGACAAACGTGACGTCTATAAAGCCGGAGCATTCGAGTTATTCGCGGGTTAGAGCATGCGTACGGAAAGTACTCCATTCAGCATCGATCGCCGATGAAAGAAGTAATACCGGTTGCGGCATCAGGTAGACCGGCCCCTGATCTGTGCGGCGCTTGACCCTGAGCATGCCCCCAACGAGCAACGGCACATCGCCGTTTCGAACGTCTGGCTCAAGGATGGAAACCTCTCCCTGGCAAAGTCCGACATGCGTCGTCCCTGGCCAGCAGTGCGGTCCCGCGCATCAATGCTCATGTCCGAATCCGACCAGAATACGCACGCCTTTGCTTTAAAGTTCAGGCATGCGCCTCGGCCCAGACACCTGCTACCAGACGATGCTCTCGCGAGACCGCCGTTTCGACGGCTGGTTGACACGATCACGCGACGATGCACAGTTTGTCTCGTTGCAACCACGTACGAAACCGGCCGCGACCCAAGCATCGCACGCGCGTACTCGTGCCGGATTGCCTGCGAATCAGAATCCCTTTGCAACAAGAGCAACACCAACCGCAAGCCACTGTATGCCAGCCACAACCACACTCGCCCGCAGCAGCCCGACCGCGCCTTGCACCCGCTCTCCCAGCAAACGGCCTGCCTTCGCCGGAGCGATCCAGCCAAGTTCCAGCATGGCGTGATCCAATCCGCTCAGGATCGCGTCGAGGTCCGCGTCCGGCACCGCGGTTTGCTCTGCCAACGCCGCGAACAACCGGCGGTCGATCCCGATACGTATCGCGTACCACAGCGCCGCGATCCCCGACCCCGTGCTGACAACGGCCAGCAGCACGCGCACCGTCGCCGCCGGCGGCCATCCCGATGCGACCCACCAGCCCGCACCCGCCGCGCACAGCGCCGCCGCGACCGCCCACACGCCCGCATCGAGCGCGCCACGCGCGGCGGCAATCCGGAACGCCGAGGACAGGTCGCGCATCACGCCGCCCCCATCGCGCGCCGGAGATCGATCCAGTCCTGCAGCACGGCCACCCCGTCGTCCGACCATACGGCATGCGAATGAACGGCGCGCACCGCCACCAGCGCGTCGCGAGCATCGTGCAAACCGCGCCGCAGCGCGAGCCATGCAGCCGCGCACAGCACACTGCGGCCATAGCCGAGCGCGCAGCAGACAAGCACGTCGCGGCCTTCGCCATGCAGCCTTTCGAGCGCCGCGACTGCCTGCTGCAATTGCCGCGCGGTCGGGGCGACGAGATCGAGTTGCGGCGCGGCCGCATACGCGAGCGATGCGTCGGCCGCGACCCAGCCCGGCATCTCGGCCGTCAAATCGACGAGTCCTGTCAAGCCGCGCCGCCGCGCCTCGCGCGTCGTCGGCGTTCGGCCGATCGACACACGCTCGTCGATCCGCACCGGGGCCGGTTGCCGGAATGTCCACAGCCGCGAATTGACGAACGCGCCGGCAATCGTCGGCGCCAGCAGCCAGCGGATGAAAACCGGGAAACGCCCCCGCGCGTCCTTCTGGAACGCACCCGGCGCGCCGCGCCAATAAATCCATGCGACACAGGCGAGCGCCAGCGCAACCCACCCCGCGACCAAGGCCCAGCCCGGCGCACGCGGCACACAGACCATCGCAATCACAGCGACGAGGATTGCCGCAAGCGCATAGCGGCGCGCGAGCTTGCGGCTCGCCCTGTGCCGCCGGACCTCGGCCTCGGGCAGCCGGCCTGCGGCATCGCGCAGAGGAAACAGGAACAGCGCGAGGCAGCCGACGGCCGCACCGGTCGGCACGTCGATCGCGTGATGCTGATAGGTCGTCAGCACCGACACGCCGATCGCCAGGAACCACAGATGTAGCGCGCAACGCGCAAGCCTGCCGCGCAGATGCCTGGCGTAGACGGCCCACAGCACGACAAGCAGACCGATATGCAACGACGGCGCCTGGTTGTACGGCTTGTCGAAGCCCATCAGCAGCGTGAACAGCGCGCCGGCCAGGCCGCCCGCGTCGGGCCGCTCGAAACCGAAGCGCAACGGCCACGCGATAAAGCACGCGACGGAGATCAGTTGCACGGTCAGCAGCCGCTTGACGTGATCGAACAGATCGTCGCGGCGTGTCCAGAAGAAGAACGACAGCGCATACAGCAGGTCGATCGACCAGTACGGCACGATCGTCCAGGGTACGAATGGAATCGCGTGTTCCCAGCCGAACGCGAAGGTCGGCACCGACGCGCGGCGCGCGGCCAGCCAGTTCGCGAAACCGTACGTGGAAAAGAACACCGCGCCCATCGCCGCCAGCCAGCCGAGGCGCAACGCGAATGACGCGTCGCGCGGGCGGCTGGCTTGCGCGACGAGACCGCTTGCGTCGCCGCCGAGTTCGCTCATGATGCACTCATGGCGCATCGACCCGCTGCGCGAGGCTCACCGTGAAAATGCCCATCGCGTCGATTCGCTGGTCGAGCTTGCGGAAGCCCGCACGCGCGACCAGTTCGTCCATCTCGGCCTGCGAGCGGCGGCGCATGACCCACGTCGCCTCGCCACGGTGATTGTTCAATACGCGCGCGATGAATTCGAGCTGCGGATGCCACGGCTGCCCCGTATAGACGAGATAGCCGCCTGGCGGCACGGCCCGCGCCAGCCCGCGCAGCGAGCGCTCGATCATCTCGTTCGCGCCGAACAGCTCGTAGAGGCCCGACACGATCGCTAGCGTCGGGCGCGGCTCGAGCGCCGCGAGCGATGCCTCGTCGAATGCGTCGCCCGGTTCGAAACGCGCGATCGGAGCGAGGCCGCGCTGCGCGATCAGCGCGCGGCCGGCCTCGACATTCGGCGGACTGTAGTCGCGCAGCAGAATGCCGTCGGGCAGCGCGCCGTCACGTTCGGCGGCCATGGCGATCGCATCGAGCACATAACGCCCGTGTCCGGCCGCGATGTCGACGATCCGTACCGGCGTGCCATTGCCGCGTAGGCGGCCGATCGCCGCGCCGATCAGTTCCTGCAGATGCACCTTGCGCTGCCGGATACCGGCCCAGCCCGGCGAATCGAGGTACGTGCGGTCGATCAGCGCGCCGACGCCGAGCCGCCCTTGCGCGCGGTTGCGATACACGTAGTCGAGCGTCGAGCCCGAATCGAAACCGAGCCGCAGACCGAGCGCGATGCCGTCCGACAACGCGCCGCCGACCTTCAGCCCCATGCGCGTGATGGCCCAGTACGCGCGGGAGAGCGGATTCGCGGGCGGCTGGCCGAGCGCCACGTATTCGTCGTGGAATGCGCCGCGCCGGTCGGCGTCGGCGAGCGACACGCGCGGGCCCGGCGCATCGAACTCGCGCAACATGAACGCGCGTAGCGGCGAGAGCGCCTGCGCGCGATCGCGCTCGCCGAGCGTGTCGTGATAGAAGCCCGGCAGCACGATGCGTTCTTTGCACGCCGAGCCGAGCCGCTCGAAGAAACGGTCCTGCGGATCGCGATGCACGACCCAGTCGGCGCCGGAAATCAGCAGTTGCGTCGGCACGGTGATCGCCGCTGCATCGGCGACGATCCGCTTCGCGGTGTCGTGCAGATCGAGCAGCATGTTGACCGCGATCGGCCGCGTAATCAGCGGATCGGCCGTATAGCTCGCGATCCGCTCAGGATCGTGCGTGAGGAATTTCGGCTTCACGTAGCTGTTCACGTAGAACAGTCCGCGCAGCCTGTACATCAGCCGCAGACCCGGCCGTGCGAACGGCACGTAAAGCTTGATGCGAAACGCCGGCGACGCGACAGCGAGGCAGCGGATCGGCGGTGCATAGTCGTGCACCCATGTGGCCGCGAGCACGGCGCCGACGCTCTGGCCGATCACGGCCATGTCCTCGACGGCAATGCCGTACGTGTCGCGGATATGCTCGACAAACGCTTGCAGGTCGCGCACCGACGCGGCCGCGCTCGGGCTGTAGCCGCGCGCGCCGGGCGAGCGGCCGTGACCGCGTGCATCCCAGGCAAAAAAGGCGAAATCCGCCAGATCGAGTTCGTCGACGAGATGCGCGACGCGCGCCGAATGTTCGTGGCCGCGGTGCAGCAGGACGATTGCGCCGCGACAGCGCGGGCCCGTTGCGGGCCAGTGACGATAGAACAGCGTCGTGCCGTCATGAGTGGTGAAGTTGGCCTCGCGGGCAGTACGTGCGCTCATCCGCTCTCTCGTTTCGTTATTCGAATCATGTCGTGCCCCCGTTCCGGTGTCCGCGACGTCAGCCACTCAGTCGGCCGCCCACTTCGACAACCCCCGCCCGTACGCGCCGCACCGCCGTTGCGATCGACAGCACGATCAGCAGACGCCACAGCCACGCACCGACGACACCGATCGGCAAACCGACACCGAACCACAGTGCGAACGCGCCGAGCGCGAGCGCGCGGTCGCTCTTGCCGAACGGACCGTCATAGCGGCGGCTCGCGCCAACGAGCGGACCGGCGAGCCCCGCGCTTTCGACGATGACCGCCGTCAGCGCGAATAACCAGACGTCCGCGGGCGCGAATGCCGGGATCGCGAGAAAAGGCAGCACGAGCGCGACGTCGGACACGATATCGCCGAGTTCGTTAAGGTACGCACCGAGCGTGCTCTTCTGCCCGTGCTCGCGAGCGAGCATCCCGTCTATCGCATTGAGCGCCATGCGCGCGAACAGCCATAGCGGAATCAGCAGGAACAGCGCGCGGGCGAAGACGCCGAGCCCGGCAATCGCCCCGACTACAATCGAGCCGCCGGCCGCGAACAGCGTGACCTGATTGGCGGTGACGCCCCGTTCGGCGAGCGAGTCCGCGAACGGACGCAGACAGTTCTGGAATTTGGGCTTGAGTGCGTAAAGGCTCATTGGTTTTAATTCGCGGCTTTAATTGGCACGACATAATCGGAATCTGGCGCTTTTCGCGGAAACACCCGATAATCCGCTGGCCCGACCGCGTGATTCATTCGAACTGCAAACAAGCATTCATGCGCTGATGCAATGAGCCCTTATCATGCCATCGACCCGTGCATTCGCCAATCCGCCCTATGCGCGAGTCGATTCGAATCATTTTCGCAGAGCCACGACAGGCCGCCACTCATTTGAAGAAAATTAAACCCCCGCCATTTCCCCTATTGCGCCGCATCGGCATGCCGGGATGCCGCCGGCCGCGTGGAGACCGCGGCTTCGGCCACGCACATGAACAGGGGATGCGCCGCCTATGAACATCCTGAACGTGTGGCAGCGCGATTTCCTGCTGACCCTCGTGCGACTCGTCGCAGGTGCCTATCCGGTCTGGTATCAGGCACCGCCGTCGCCAACCCAGACAATCTATTTCTCGAACCATACGAGCCACATCGATACGCTTGCGATCCTCGCCGCGCTGCCGCGCGAGGTGCGCGCCGTCGTGCGGCCGGTCGCCGCGCGCGACTACTGGGACAGCGGTACGCTCAAGCGCCACATCGCGCAGAAGCTGCTGAACGTCGTGCTGATCGACCGTCACCGCGAATCGGGCGGCGACCCGCTCGATCCTGTACGCGACGCGCTCGCACAGGGGCACTCGATCATCATCTTCCCCGAGGGCACCCGCAGTGCCGACGCACTGCCGCAGCCGTTCAGGAGCGGACTGTTCCATCTCGCGAGGCAATTCCCGCATGTGGCACTTGCGCCCGTCTATCTCGAGAACCTGCAGCGCATCATGCCGAAAGGCGCGATCTGGCCTGTACCGCTGATCTGCAAGGTGCATTTCGGCGCCCGCGAGGCGCTGGCCGCTGAGGAAGACAAGGCCTCTTTCCTCGCCCGCATGCGCGACGCGATCGTCGCGCTCGCGCCGCATCGGCCGGCCGGCTGAGCGCCCTTCTCCTCTTCATCCGGACTTTGAGCATGCGAACACTTTTCTGGGAACTGGTCGCGGGCGTGACAGGGCTGCTCGCCATCGCGACCTTGATCGGCGCGATACTCGGCGCGCGCGCCGGCGGCACGAGCGACACTATCGTCAACCTCAATCAGCGCATCCGCGCATGGTGGGCGATGATCGCGGTGATGGTGGTCGCGATCGGCCTCGGCAACAACGTCACCTACTTCGTGTTCGCGCTGCTGTCATACCTGACGCTGCGCGAATTCATCACGCTCACGCCGACGACCGCGAGCGACCACACGACGCTGTGCATCGCGTTCTTCGTCGCGATCCCGGTGCAGTATCTGCTGCTCGCGATCAACTGGTATGGGATGTATTCGATTTTCGTGCCGGTGCATCTGTTCTTCGCGATGTCGCTCGTCTCGGCGCTCACGCAGGACACGAGCGAATTCCTGAGCCGCAACGCGAAGATCAACTGGGCGCTGATGGTTTGCGTGTACGGCCTGAGCCACGCGCCCGCCGTGCTGATCCTCGACATTCCGCATTACGCGGGAGAGAACGCGCTGCTGCTGTTCTACTTCCTGCTCGTCGTGCAGATCAGCGACGTGCTGCAATACGTGGTCGGCAAGCTGTTCGGACGGCGCAAGATCGCACCACAGCTGTCACCCTCGAAGACGGTCGAAGGCTTCATCGGCGGCGGCCTGCTCGCCACGCTGTGCGGCGCGGTGCTGTATCGCGTGACGCCGTTCAGCTTCGGCGCGGCGTTCGGCATCTCGCTCGCGATCGTGATCTCGGGCTTCGTCGGCGGGCTCGTGCTGTCGGCCGTCAAGCGCTCGCTCGGCACGAAGGACTGGGGCTCGATGATCGCCGGCCACGGCGGTATGCTCGATCGCGTCGATTCGATCTGCTTCGCCGCGCCGGTGTTCTTTCATCTCGTACGCTATGCCTACGCGTGACAGGCTGGGCAAGGCACTTTACCCGGCTTCCCGGAACGTCCGCCCGATGACCTCGCGTTACCCGGCCGAATGGCAGCGCTGGAAATAATCGTCGAGGCGGGAACGGTTCCGCTCCCGCCTCGACGCGGCAGTTGCACTGCGCGCAGCGGACGCGGCCTACCACCCCGCGCGTTTGAACAGACCCAGTTGGTCGACCCGAAACAGCCGCGCCGGCCGCTGGTTGCCGAGCTGGTAATCGTCGGTCGCGATCAGCACGCCCGCGTCGTCGACCGCTTCGCCGGGCTGCACGTCGCCGACCTTGATCCCGAGTCGCGAACGGAATGTCGCCCGCGTTACCGTCTCGCCGAACACCGCTTCGTAGGTATGCTGCAGCTGGGTCAGCGTGAATTTCTCCGGCAACAGCCAGCATGGCAGCGTCGAATAGCTCGACTTGTTGCGCACGCGCAGCACGGCGGCGCGGATCTGCTCCGCATGGTCGAAGGCCAGCGCGGGAAGCCGGTCCACCGGATAGAGCCCGAACACGCCCGATTCAGCCCCCGTCAGACTCTCCAGCGGCACGAGCGCGACGTAGCTGATCGCGACCGACCACCCGCGCGGGTCCCGTCCCGGGCCGGCGAACGTCTGAAGCTGCTCGATGTAGCGCGGTTCAAGCTGCGTTTTCTCGCGCAGCATGCGATACACCGCGTCTTCGAGCGAACCGTCCTCGTTCGTGTGGATATAGCCGCCCGGCAGCGCCAACGCCCCGCGGCACGGTTGCTGGCGGCGCTCGTGCAGCGCCACCAGCAATCCCTCTTCCGACAACGTCAGCAGCACCACATCGACGCTCACGTCCGGTTTTTCGTAGCCCTTTTTCATGCCCTACCCCTTGCCCTGTCCAACCTGAAAAAAGTTTAGCAAACATAGTTGCAGAAAGCGACTATGTCGGTCTATACTTCGCAGCAAGTTAGTCGCACTTTCCAACTATGTAAGAGGCAGCGATGTTGAACATCACCGCGGTGACCACGATGCAGCACGACGCCGAGTCGTCGCTGAAGGCGCGTAATCCGGTCGGCCTGAAAGTTCTGAAATTCCCGGGCGGAGAAATGCATGTCACGGTCCAGACCGGCGTGCCGGCCGGGCAGCTCGAACTCAACGCGCATCTTCCGGATGCCGCCGCCGTCATGACGCTGCTGATGACCACCGACGCGCTGCGCCGGGCCTATCCGGACACGCCGCTCGATCTGCACCTGCCCTACGTGCCGTACGCGCGCCAGGATCGCGTGGCGAATCCCGGTGAATCGCTCAGCGCCAAGGTGTTCTGCGACCTGATCAACGCCCAGCACTATCGCCGGGTCGTCATCCAGGACCCGCACAGCGACGTGACGGCCGCGCTGCTGGACCGGGTCGTGATCGACGATCCGTTGCCGGCCTTGCGCCGTGTCGTCGAACAGGTTCTCAGGAGTCGTTCGAGCCTCGCGCTGGTCGCGCCAGACGCGGGTGCCCGCAAGCGCGTGCTGAAGCTGGCTTCACAACTCAATTCGCAGCTCGACCCGCAACTCGACCTGCCCGTCGTGTTCGCCGACAAGGTCCGCGACACCCGCACGGGCGCCATCACCGGAACCGCGATTCAGGGCGACCTGCCCGAATGCGCGCTGCTGGTGATCGACGACATCTGCGACGGCGGCCGCACCTTCACCGAACTTGC
Source organism: Paraburkholderia sp. Cy-641 (assembly GCF_011752945.1). NCBI lineage: Bacteria > Pseudomonadati > Pseudomonadota > Betaproteobacteria > Burkholderiales > Burkholderiaceae > Paraburkholderia > Paraburkholderia sp. Cy-641. The sequence continues at coordinate 9,007 of NZ_VWWM01000060.1, read as the reverse complement.
GCAGGCGCTCGATGCAAAGCAGGCCCGCAGTGCCGCGCGCAACCCGCTGTACCTGTACGTGACGCACGGCATCTTCAGCAAGGGCCTCGACGCGCTGCTGGAGCACTACGCCGCCGTCTTCACCCGCAATAACTGGACGGACGACGCCCGCGCCGTCCTGGCCTGAACCCGCACGCCATCACCCCGACCGGAGAACGATCATGAACGGACTGATTCCCTTCAATCTCGCCGACTTCTACAAGACGGGCCATCCGTCGATGTACCCGGCAGCCACGACGAAGCTCGTCGCGAACTTCACGCCGCGCTCGGCGAAGTACGCCCCCGTGCTCGAACAGTTCTACGACAACAAGGTGGTGTGGTTCGGTCTCCAGGGCTTCATCAAGGAGTTCTTTCTCGGCGTGTTCCAGCGCGAGTTCTTCGAGGCGCCGAAGGACGCGGCCATTCGCCGGTACAAGCGCCGCATGGACACCGCGCTCGGCCAGGATGCGGTGCCGGTCGAGCGCCTCGGCGCGCTGCACGATCTCGGCTATCTGCCGCTCGAACTGCGCGCGCTGCCCGAGGGCGTGCGCGTGAACATCAAGGTGCCGCCGGTGATCTTCGTCAACACGCATCCGGCGTTTCCGTGGGTCTCGACTTACTTCGAGACGCTGTTCAGTGCCGAGATCTGGAAACCGTCGACAGTCGCGACCATCGCCTTCGAATTCCGCAAGCTGCTGAGCCACTTCGCGAAGCTGACCGGAGCGCCGGAAGACTTCGTGGACTGGCAGGGCCACGACTTCTCGATGCGCGGCATGAGCGGCGTGCACGACGCCATGCGCTGCGGCGTCGGCCACCTGCTGTCGTTCACGGGCACCGACACGATCCCGGCCATCGACTATGCCGAAGACTACTACGGCGCCGACGCGGACAAGGAGCTGGTGGGCGGTTCGATCCCGGCTTCCGAGCACAGCGTCATGACGCTGCGGATTCTGGCCACGCTCAAGCGCCTGCAACGCGATCCGGCACATGCCGGACTCGACGAAAAAGCGCTGCGCCCGTTGGCCGAACGCGAGGTCATCCGCGAATTCGTCACACAGGACTATCCGGCCGGCATGGTCTCGCTGGTGAGCGATTCGTTCGACTACTGGAACGTCATGACGGTTATCGCGAAGGAGCTGAAGGAAGCGATTCTCGCCCGCCAACCGAATGCGCTCGGCCAGAGCCGCGTGGTGTTTCGCCCGGACTCCGGCGATCCGGTGCGGATCCTGGCAGGCTATCGCGACAACGAACTCGCGCGCGATGCCGACGGCGCATTCCGCAAAGCCGGCGACCGTTACATCGTGGCGGCCAACGGTCTGCACATCACGGAAGCCGAGCGCAAGGGATCGGTCGAATGCCTGTGGGACATCTACGGCGGCACGTCGACGCACAGCGGCTACCGGATGCTCAACGACAAGGTCGGCCTGATCTACGGCGACTCGATCTCGCTGACGCGCGCCTGGGACATTCTGACCCGCCTGGCCGAGAAGGGCTTCGCGTCGAGCAACGTGGTATTCGGCATCGGCTCCTACACCTACAACATGCTGTCGCGAGACACGTTCGGCTGGGCCATGAAAGCGATCTACGCCGAAGTCGGCGACGAACAGGTCGACATCTACAAGGACCCGGCCACCGACGACGGCACGAAGAAGTCGGCTCGCGGCCTGTTGCGCGTCGAGAAGGAAGGCGACGACTACGTGCTGTACGAACAGCAGACGCCCGAGCAGTTCGCCACCGGCGCGCTGACACCGGTCTTCCGGAACGGGCAACTGCTGGTGACGACCACGCTCGCCGACATCCGCGCGCGTCTCAAGGCGTCATGGACATGCGCGGAAGCGGCAGACGCGGCAGCGTAACCGTGTGACCATCTGGCGCCCGCTCTCGCGGCGGGCGCCAATAGATGCGCGGGCAAAGACTGCGCAGACGGCGTCATGACGGATAGGTGTCCAACACCCTCGAACACCCGGCTCACAGCATTGACGAGTTCATTTCAGCGCGTGTCCGGAGATGCAGAGGCAAATCCCGTTTTCCTTTAAATCTTGTATGGGACACGTACGCCAGGTTCGTCAGCAGGAAAATCCTTGGTATTGCGAGAAACCAGCAGCATTGCATTCACCTGGGCCGAGGCCCATACAATTGCATCGGGCAGTCGAATCCGCCTCTGTTTACGAATCTCGACCGCCCGATTTGCGATGGCTGCGTCGAGCGCAATGACATCGAACGAGCCAAGCCATGCACGAATAGCCGCTTCATCGTCCGGTGTTGCACCAACCAGGACTTCCATCCAGGTGATCGTGCTAATCGCACGATACTCATAGCGCGCGAGTTCTTTCTTCGCCGCACCTACGCCGTTGAGGTAGTCGATCAGAACGTTTGTGTCGAAAAGTGCCCTTACCATTCTGAGCGCAGTTCCTGCTGGTATTCCAGACCATCGATTTTCCTGCTTTTCCACAGACCAAAAACGTCAGCCCCGACAGCGCGCTTGTGCTGCGTGATATAGGCCTCAATCGCGTCGCGAATGACGGCGGCGCGAGGACGTTGCTCAGCGGCCACAAGCACCGCTAACTCTTCGACCTGCGCATCGGGCAAGTCGATCAGGATTCGGCTCATTACCCCCTCCGATTATTGATATACATATCATATATCAATTGAGCCTTCGCAGCAAGCGGCTACCGAACCTCTCACCGGCACGGCAATGCCGAACACGCCGACGTACGCGGCCGCGTAAAACACAGCCACGCCCTGCCGGCAAAATTGCCCTAATCGTTGACCGACAGCACCAGTGTCGGCGCCGGAATGTCCTTGGGCGCGATTTCCTCGTTGAGCGGCACGACGGCCGTGCCGATCGCGAAGAACTCGATCACATGGCTTTCCCAACGATACGACTTCTCCTGCACAATCGTGCCGACAACGCCTTCGGCCTTCGCGTCCTGCGCTTCCTTCTGCATACGCTCGATGGCGAGTTCGCGCGCGCTGTAAAGCGCCTGGGTGAACTGTTCGAGTTCGACGTTGCGCCCGGCCTGGCGGAACGCCTGCAACACGCCCCGGTGCGCAACGTGATACACGCACGAGCCCATGACCATTTCGACCGGGCGATAGCCTGCGCCAAGCAGCGTATAGAAGTCCTGGCCGGACAGATCGGACGTGAACGGCCCGCCGTCGTGCGCCTTGAAGCCCTTCGTGTCGTGGTTGTGAACCACGCCCGTGCCGATCGCGATGAATTCGAGAAGATTTTCGTCCCATTCGACATGCTTGATTTCGAGCCGCACGCCGACAATGCCGTCCGCGTCCATCTCGCGCGCTTCCTCGCGCATGCGCGACATCGCGAGCTCGCGGGCGTGGTACATCGCCTGCGACAGGACCGTCATTTCCTGGTTCTGATTCCACGACGAATACTGGATGCCGACGTGGTAGATGCAGCTACCGACACACAGGCCGATAGGCTCGAAACCCGCCTTGCGCACGAGAAGAAATTCGTTAACCGAAAGGTCGGACGTGAAGACGCCGGACGGATGCGCGGCAGTGCGAAGGCCCTGCAGGCGCTCCCTCACGCTCGAGGGAAGTTGGTGGCTATAGTCGGCGACCGTGGTATTCGACATGCGCTGGCTCCTTGGTAAGGAAGACGGTGTGAAGGCGATCCGGGGCGATCCGGGACAATCAGATGCCGTCGTTGAACGAGTTGTGATGCACCGACGTCGTGCGGATCAGATCCGGGCGGTCGCTCAGGTCGAGCACCCATTCGACCGGGTGAGGGATCGTGCCGGCCGGCTCGCCGTCCACGACCGTTCCCATGACGATGTGACGCCCGAGGTAGTTGTAGCGGGTCGGGTTCTCGTACTCGCGCCGGAAGATCTGGCTGAAATTCAGTTGCGCGAGCACGCCGCGCCCCTGCCGCGCCGTGTCTTCGCGCAGGTCGCGGTGGGCATCGCGGCGGATGCGTTCCCAGAAAGACGTGGTTTGGCTCATCACGGCGTTGCGCCAGGACTGGTCGGATCGCCAGTCGAGGTTGTCGTTGCTCCATGCAAAGCGTGCGCCGACGGCAAGGCCAACGGGCACGATGCCCGCTTCGAGCAGTTGCACGAACTCGAGCGCGGGCACGGTCGAGAGGATCGGCGCGGGACTCGCCGGCAGGCCCGCGATCCGCACCGCCGTGCCGACGAGCGAGTAGTCCATGCTGCTCTCGATCGCAAGATCGAGAGAGACCATCTTCACGTCGATGACGGCGTTCGCGCCGAGCGCGGCGGCCTCGGCCTGAAGCCGATGCTGGGCGGTATTCCAGCCCTGCTTGTGCCCCTCGGTCCACGAATAGCCGTAATGCATCCAGCAGGTGGCCGCGATCGGCGCGATCATCCGGACGCCATGCGAGCGGGCCAGTGCGAGTTCGGGCGCCGTCAGCGTGGAGATCCACGGCAGCGTGCCCGCCCGGGCCTGTTCGAGACGCTCGTGCAGCAGGTTCGGCACACCTTGCGCGTCGAAGAAGGGCCGATCGTCGGGAGGTGCCTGCGTTGGGGAATTGCTGCTACCACCGCCGAACAACGAAGACCAGATTCCCATGAATAGCCTCGGTAGAAAATGGGGTAGCCGATGCGTCAGAGCGAGCGCAGCAGGTCGGCAATGCCTCGCGCCTTTTCCGTGCGCTCGTGTACCTTGGCGAGCAGGCCGGAGATCCACGTGTGCGCCTGCACCTGTCGGGTCGAAAGCGTGATGCCGCGCACGCGCTTTTCGACTTCGGTCACGATCTGCTGATTGCCGGAAAGGCGCATGCGGTAGGTTTCGTCCTCGAACGCTACGGCGAGTCCGACGACTTCCTCGGTTTTGCGGAAGAGTCCGCGACGCACGATGTCGAGCGTCGCGTGCTGCGGCAAAGCCTCGCTGACGATGCGCGCGAACCGGGACAGGAAGCCCGCGCCGTCGGCTTCGGCCCGGCGCAGCCAGGCCGCGTCGAGATCGAACGAAGTCAGGTCCGGCGCAACGGCGGCGGCAGGTGCCGCGGAGATCGCCGTGCCAGCGCCTGGCGCCGTGTCGGCCAGGCTGCGCGTGATCGCGCCGAGGTCGAGCGGTTGCGTGGCCGGGTCGATCCCGGCGCCGTCCTGGGAATCCGGGGGCTGCGCGGTCATTCGCGATGTTCCTGTAGAGAGTGGGGGCCGAGGCGATCAGGCGCCGCGGACCGGCCTCGCGAGTGCGGCTTGCTGCACGCCGCGCATGCCGGATACGAGGCGATCGCGCACGCGCACGAGTTCCTGCTCGCGCTTGCGGTCTTCATCGGCGGCATCCTGTTCGATCTTGAGCACTTCCTGCATGGTCGAAATCGTTTGCTCGGCGAGCGCGGACAGCGCCTCGAGGTTGCGATTGTCGCCCTGCAAGCTGCGGGCCGCGGAAATGGCGGCGTCGTGCGCGGCACGACCGGCGATCTCCGTGATCCGGCGATTCGCTTCGTCCAGCTTTTCCTTTTCCTGCCCACCGCGCTGCACGTCCGCCTCGACAGCCGCTTGCGAAGCGACCGCCATCAGACGCGGCAGGGTCAGCAGGATACCGCTGTTCAGTTGCGAGACGCGTGTCACTGCCGCCTTGCGATTCGAGGCGATCAGCGGAATCAGGGTCGCGGCCGACACCATGGCTTCACGCATGTCGGCCGTCTGGGCCCGGAAATTCGCGAGCGTATTGCGACGATCCATCGCGATCGCCGCGTCGCCCGACGTGTTCGAGCGCAGCGCGATCTGGCGCAGTTCCTCGGCTTCCTGCACGCCGCGATCCAGTGCGATCTGCGCGGCGGCAATGGCGATCGTCAGATTGCCCACGCCCTGGCGCACAGTCTGACTCTGATCGTCGAGCAGTTGCACGGTGGTCATCAGGTCGGCTTTCGCCTTGCGTGCCCGCGCTTCCTCGGCGTCCATCAGCGTCAGGAATTTCTTGCGGTTCTCCGCGAAGGACTGGACCGCATCGTGCGCGAGCTTGCCGAGGCCCATCACCCGGCCGAGCAAGCCGGTGGCTTTCGGCGCGATCTTGTGCGCTTCGGCCTGGAGTTCGTCGATACGCAGGATCTTGATGCCGTCGATCACGGCCGCGGCGATCTGGCCGACTTCGCCCGCATTGCCGACCGTGGTATCGGCGAGCAGTTGCCGGGAGACCTGGGCAATCGGCTGCAGCGTATGCTCGATGAAAGTCAGCGTCGAGGTCGTGTCCTCGAAACGGATCGAATCGGCAAGCTGGTGTGCGCGGGTTTGCAGTTCGGCCGGCAGGGTGCTCAGTTCGACGAGACGCTCGAAAGCCGGCATGGGCGCCGCGATTTCGGTCGACTCCGCAGTGTCGACAGGGAGACGGGATGAATCCGAACCGGATGCCGGATTCCCGGCCTCATCCGGTGTCGCGAGTGAGGCGAACGCGCTCAGATCGAGCGGCTGGGTGGTCGGCTGCTGAGGATCGCTCATGGCGAAAGTTCCTTTTGCACTGAGGCGTGGGGTCGGGATTCGCAATACCCGGCATGGTCGGTCGGCGCAGGGCGACTGTTCGCTCTGCGCCGCGCCACTGCTGCCGGCATTGCCTGCCCTGCTTCGTCTGTGCCGAACAATACACCGATTCGCCAGACTAAAGCCACTCGATGTACTCAGGAACGCGCAACCCTCATCGGTTGGGGAATAACGCCTGCTTTCTGCTTGTAAGTTGCTGACTCGCTGACATAGCGGAAATCTGCCCCGCGACAGATCGACCGCCGATAGGAAATCGCTTCTGGCACAGCCCGTTCGCCCGGTCAGACGAAGCGTAGCGTTCGCACGCGGCAAACGCTCAAACGCGCGTCAACCGAAGCCGCGCATGAGGCAAGCCTATGCCCGGCCTTCCGCGCACTCTCCGCATTGTCGAACTGGAGATGGAAAAATGCGCTAACCGGCTGGGGCGGTTCCATGCCGGGCTTGGCGATCAGATCGGCCACATCGTCGCGGATCAGCACGGCCCGTTGTTGCAGCACCTGGCATCGTGCTTCGATCGCATCCAGCGCCGCCGCACCGCCGACGGCCGCAACGATCAGCTTGCCGCCCGCGCTCTCGCGTAACGGCGAAGCCTTCCTGATCGCATACCCCGAACCGTGGCCGAGAAAGTTCGGCTCGTCTTCCACCATCGGTCGCGCGGCGGCACTGGCAAAGGCTGCCGCCATATCTTCCGGACGGTCCCACAGCAGCTCCACGAAACCGTCCACCTCGATCGCCGAACCGCCCGGGACCGTGAAGTCTTCCTCTACGTGATTCTGGATATAGCCGCGCACTTTCGGCAATCGAGCCACGGGCGCCGCGTGACGTTCCCAGTTTCGCGAGAAGCGTTCCCGGTTATCGCCAGTGCGCCGGACCAGCACCGACATGCGTTTGAACATGACGACGGCTTCCGGTCAGGCAATCGAGGCGCCGCCATCGAGCGTCACGATGGTGCCCGTCGCATAAGGCGTGCAGGCAAGCAGCAAAAGCTGGCGTGCAATATCGTCCGGTTGCGCGTGGCACCCTGCCGGATACGACGCGGCAACCTTCTCGAACATGGCGGCGCGAGCGCTTTCCGTCATTGCACTCCACATTTCCGTTGCCACGACGGCCGGCGACACAGCGTTCACTCTCACGGGCTTGAGTTCCAGCGCCAGACCCTGAACCAGGCTTTCCAGCGCTCCATTTATCGCCCCCATGAGTGCTCGTCCCGCCGCCGGGCGAGTGGCAAGAAAGCCGGCAATCACGCCGAGCGACCCGCCCGCGTGAATCCGCGCATGACGCGCGACACGATAGAAGCCCCAGAACTTCGAGTTCATCGCGGCATAGGCGGACTCCATCGGCAACTCGCGAACGGCGGCCATCGATACTTCCGACCCGGTGACGATAACGTGGTGCCAGGCTTCCTCGTTGTCGAAGAACGCGGCGACTGCCTCGTCGGCGGTGAGATCGAGCTCGCGGCTTTGAGTGCCCTCGCCGATTTTTTGCGCGGCCGCGGCAAGCTTTTCCGGCGAACGCGACGCGATGGTAACCCGCGCGCCGAGCGATCTGGCCAGCTTCGCCGTGGCGAAGCCAATACCCGACGAGCCGCCGATGACCAAAACGCGCTGCTCAGACATATCGAACATGATTGGCGATCCTATGTGTTTTGAAGTGATGCCCTTACTCCGCGAATGTCGAAGCCACGACCCATCCTCTCGCTCGACGATTCGGTGTCGGACAGACTATACGGAAGTTACTTCCAGATTGGAAGAATATTCAAAAACTACAGAAAAGGGTTTTCCCTATCACGATCTCGCCGGGCCGGCTGGCCAGCCACTCAACCGGCAGAGATTCAGGTTTTCGCCCGCCGTGACGGATGAGGCAGTAGTCCGTTGATAACTTTACAAATTTCTGAACGCGGACAGATCGGCCAGACAAGCTCGCTACTGGGAAAACCCTGGTCGTTTTTTTACGAAAGTAACTTCCAATTTGGAAGTTACTTCCACATAATCTACCCCGAGGCTTGACGAGTGAACAAGGGGTTTTGTCGCAGGCGCGCCGATCCGGAATGGAGGCGCTTGCGGCACGCCGGCTCGCTGACGCAGCGCCATGTGGCAACCGCTCTGGCAGCACGCCGGACGATATGAGCGTCTCGCCGCCGGATCAACCGGCCTTGCAACGCATCGCTCGCGTACCCGGACAGTGACGACGCAGCGATCCTCAAGTGTGGGTAAACCGGCTGGGCGACACCGCCATATCGCGTTGTGATCGTGACAAGCGCATCCAGGACGTCTGCGCTTTCATTACTGGAGACAAACAAGGCATGAAGACAGAGACAACACTTTCCACCGCCGCGAATCCGGCACGACGATCGCGAGCCCGCTTCGCGATTCTCGCGCTGCTCGCGATCGGCACCGTCATCAACTACCTCGATCGCACGGTGCTCGGCATCGCCGCGCCGAGCCTCACGAAGGAACTTGGCCTGTCGGCCGGCGTGATGGGCATCGTGTTCTCCGCTTTCTCGTGGACCTACACGCTCTCGC
>NZ_VWWM01000059.1:0-48293 GCF_011752945.1 Paraburkholderia sp. Cy-641 | reverse complement strand
GAAGCCGCAGCGTTCGAACGGACCCGGGCGTCATGCCGCCCGCGTTCTCCACAATCCCCCGTCGCGCAGTCTTCAGTGCTGCCCAGCCCGCTGTGCGTCCGCGTAACCGGTCAGTTCGAGATACGCGTGGCCCATCTCCACGCCCTCACGGCTCACCCTCTCCGCGCCTTCCCAGTACACCGCGCCGGTCGATTGTCGTGAGTCGAGTTCCTGATCGTCCATCAGCGGATCGAACTGCCATGTCAACGGACCTGTCCTGACCTTCATCGAGACCGGGTACGAAGCGCTTGTGCGCGGTGAGCGCCATGTGCGAATCGGCGTAAAGTCGACCTGATCCGGACCAAACCGTGTTATCTGCCCGTCGGGCTTGCGAAGCGTCGCGTGCGCCCATTGCGCGTGACCATCCCGGCGACGGACCTTGAATGCCATCAGCGCCGAGCCGTCCGCGAGATTGGCACCGAGCCAATCCCATCCGACCGCGTCGGCATCGAGCAATGTGCTCGACCATTCGTGATCCAGCCATGCCATGCCCGTCACGAGCGTATCGCGCCCAGCGGCGTTTCCATTTGCGGCGGGGCGTATCACATTGCCCGTCACGTGCAATTGCGGTTCGCTGTAGTAATAGCTCGCCTGCTCTGGCCGTGGACCTTTGCGCGAATAGCCATGCTCGCCCTGGATCAGCGGGGCTTGCGTCGGCGTCAGCACGAGGTGCAGCGAAAATCCGCTTGCGTCGATGGCGACGTCGTAGTGACCATCCGCGGCACGAATCATTTTCCACGCGTCGAGTTTGACGTCGGTATTGGCCGGCTTCGCATAAGCGAGCCCGAAACCCTCGCGTGCGATGCGCTGGTCGTGAATGAGACGCCCGAGCGCCGGATCGCTCAACGCCGCGTGCGCGATGATCAGTTGCGACGGCGCGAACGCGCTCGGATCGGCGGGATCATGACCGGTGGCGGAACGGAAGAACGTGACCTGAAATCCGAGCGGCCGATTGTCGGGGGTGTTGAGCCAGCCTGTCGCGTACCACCACTCGGTGCGAAAGGTCGGATGTGCACCGCTGTCCTGTGGCAGCGAGACCGGATGATCCGGCGTAACCGCGGCAAATGTCGTGGATGCCGGGGCCGATAACTTGTCACTCGCGGCAAACGCGAGAGGCGTGGCGGCCATGCCGGCACAAAACAGAAACAGACAAGAGAATCGCCGCAGTGAACCCGTCCTGCGCGCGATAGTGAAGGGCGTTTCAAATGATGTTGCATACGAGCAGGGTTTCAGTCGCGGCTGATGTTTTCGCGGCTCAACAGACGGCACGCATTTGAATCGTTCCGCGCCACCATGCCGTGCAACACAGAACGGCTCAATCGCATCAAAATGCAGAGAGACTTTGCGTGTCCGCTGCTTTGTCCACGCGCATCGCGTAGCCCGCCTCCCCATCACCAGTCCTCCTTCACCGCGCGTACCGCATCCACCGACACGGCGCCCCGGCCTGCCACGACCGCCGTCGTGCAGGACAAAACCAGCATGACCATCGCTACCGTGCCGAGCACGATCCACGGCACGTGCAACGACATGCTCCAATGAAACGACTGCGGATTGACGACGAACACGAGAATCAGGCTGATTGCAAAGCCAAGCGCGAAGCCGAGTGCAATACCGCACGCCGTGAGCAGACCGCCTTCCGTGGCGAGGATCGCGAAGATTTGTGCGCGAGTCACGCCAACGTGCCGAAGCATGCCGAACTCGCGAGTGCGCGCGAGCGTCTGCGCGGAAAACGTTGCAGCGACGCCGAACAAACCGATCACGATCGCAACCGCTTCGAGCAGATAAGTTACTGCGAAACTGCGATCGAAGATCACCAGTGTGCGCGCCCGTATCTCGCCCGGTTGAGATAGATCGAGCGATGCGCCGAAAGGCAGCGCGCGCAATCCGCCTATCACGCGCTCGACACTCGTACCCGGTTCGACGGTCACGGCGACATCGGTTGCATGAGTGTCGCCGGTCAGCCGTCGATAATCGGCGAGCCGTATCTGGATGGCGCCGCTCTGGCGCGCGTAATCGCGCCACACGCCGGCCACGACGAACACCTGTCCGTGTCCGCCAAGCGGCAATTGCACACGCTGACCCGTCCGGTATCCATACAGGTCGACCATTGCTTCGGATACCCAAACAGGTATTTCGCCGCTGTGAAACGCGGCAGGCGACAGTATCGCGCCGCTCATCTGTAGCGTGGCGCCAGGATCGGCCGCGTCGATTTCGCGGGCGAGCAGGGCGACGTCGGGCCGGGCGGGATTGAGCGTCAGATGCGTGATGCGCGCGAACGCAGCGTTGCGGATGCCGGCAATCGCGGCGATCCGCGCCTGCTCGTCGAGCCGCAAGCCGCCGGCATCGCCGCTATTGCCGCCCGATGCCACGCGCACGTACAGATCGGCGGAGAGCAGGTGCGTGACCCATGCGTCGACGGACACGCGGAAGCTGGCCACCATGATGGCCATCGCGACGATCAGCGCGAAGCTCGACAGCACACCGCCCATGGCGATCGATGCGTGGCCCGGCGCATTCGCGAGACGCGCGATCGCGAGCGTGCCGGTTGCACCGAAGCGGCGTCGCGTTCCGCCCGCGCGGCTTGCCGCGCGGAATATCAGCGCGGTCACGCGCGGCATCAGCGCAATGCCGCCGACCAGCAGCAGGGCGACGGCGAGATAGCCCGCAATCGGCGCATCGAACCACGGCGGCAAGCGCGTGAGAACCCCGGCGACAAGCAGGCACGCAAGCGCGGGCCAAGGCGTCGCGAGCCGCGCCAATGCGACTTCTTCGGCGCCTGCCTTGAGCGCTGCGGCCGGATGCGCGCGCGCCGCATCGACGGCCGGTGCGATGCTGCCCAATACCGATACCGCAACGCCGAGCATCAGAAACAGCAGGCTCGCCAGCGGCTCGAAACCGACTCGCGGTTGTACGCCAGGAAAATATCCGCCGCCCAGATCGCTGCCGAAAAAACGCAGTGCGCCGCTTGCCATCGCGTAGCCGAGCGCCAGGCCGCATAGCGAACCGAGCAGCCCGAGCAAGGTGCCTTCCAGCAGGATCTGCCGCAGCAGCCGGGCGCGCGTGAGTCCGAGCACGCGCAGCATCGCGAACTGCGAGCGGCGTCGCACGACACTCAACGCCTGCGTCGAAAACACGAGGAACGCGCCCGTGAAAAGCGCGACCAGCGCCAGTACGTTCATGTTGATCCGGTAAGCGCGCGACAGGCGATCGGTGCGGCTCTCGGTGTCGCGCGCCTCGGCGACGATCCACGGATTGCCGAGCCGGGCTTGCAGATCGCGCTTGAAGCGTGGCCGGTCGACGCCGTGCGCGAGCTGCACGTCGACGCGCGAGAGCTTGCCCACCTTGCCGAATCTCCACTGCGCGGCGGCGATATCCATCACCGCGAGCCGCTGGCCCGGCCGCGTTCTCGCGAGCCCGCCCGCGACGCGCAGACGCACGCTCGACGTGCCGCTTCGCAGCGTCACGGCATCGCCGGTCTTGAGGTTCAGCCATCGTTGCGCGGCCGGCGACAGAAACAGCGCATCGGAAGCGAGCGTATCGAACGGGCGGTCTGGCGACGGCACGCCGATCAGATCGGGTGTGATCCGGCTCGCCTTGAACACGTCGATGCCGAGCATCGGTAGCGCGCCGTCGCGGCCCGGCACCATGACATCGAGCGCGAGCACGGGACTCGCGAGCGCTACCTGCGGATCGTTCGACAGACGCGCATAGATCGATTCGTCGACAAACGGCTGCGCGCCGCGCACCTGCAGGTCCGCTTCGCCGGACAGGCTGCGCGCGGCTGCCGAGAATTCGTTGAAGGCCGCGCTGTTGATCAGTTGCACCGCGTAACCGAGCGCCACGCCGAGCGCGATCGTCGCAATGGCAACGAGGGCGCGTCCGCGATGGCTACGCCATTCGGCGCCGAGCAGCCAGCGCGCGAGCACGCGATGTCCCGCCGTGTGCGGCCCAGAGCCGATCTCAGCGCGCATCACCGGTCGCGCGAACGGCGCTTGCCTGCGCGAGCGCGCCGCTCGCAGGCGCGGGTTGCAGCGGCGCGGCATGCAGGCCGCCGTCGCTCAACCTCAGGACGCGGTCGGCTACCGCGGCCGCGGCTTCCGAATGTGTGACCATGATCGTCGCCGCGCCAGTCGCCTTGCTCTGCGCGCGAAACAGGCCGAGCACATCGTGCGCGGTCGCCGGGTCGAGGTTGCCGGTCGGTTCGTCGGCGAGAATCAGTGTCGGACGATGCACGAGCGCCCGCGCGATTGCGACGCGCTGCAGTTCGCCGCCGGACAGATCGCGCGGAAAGTCGTCGCCGCGGCCGCCGAGACCGACCGCGGCGAGCATTCCGGGCGCGCCGGCGGCCGGCAGATCGTTGAGCAGCAGCGGCAGCGCGACGTTCTGCGCGAGCGTCAGATGCGGCAGCACATGAAAGGCCTGGAACACGAAGCCGAGTTTTTGCCGGCGCAGGCGCGTCGCCGCGTCGTCGTCGAGTTCGCCAATGGCGCGGCCGTTGATCAGGATGCTGCCGCTATCCGCGTGGTCGAGCCCGGCAATCAGATTGAGCAGCGTCGATTTGCCGACCCCCGAGTCGCCCATGATCGCGACGAACTCGCCCGCCGCGAGCGTGAAATCGAGCTGCGCCAGCACGATGCGGCCGGCGCCGTACCGTTTGCTCAGTCCTCGGCATTCGAGTGCGGGAACCGCGGGGTCGTCACGAAGCGCCATGCGAAGAGGTCCGGAAGAGGGCCGGCAGAGGAGTCGGCCGGCGAAACGAGTGTGCCTTGCGGCGCGAATTCGTGCAGCGACACGCACACTTTGCCGCTGTTATGCGTAATGAAAATGGAAGCTCCGAGCATTGTCAGGCGGACCGCCTGGCCGTCTTTGGGGCGAGCGCTGCCAGGTACTTTCCCCGGCTCTCCAAGAGGAATTTAGAGGCCCCGCACAAAATTTTTTTTAATCTATTTTTAGCAAAAATTTTTGTCATCGGCACCGGATCGCCACCGATGAAACACCCGCATCGGGGCACGATCCATTCCAGCCGGTCCGGCGACAAACAAAGCAAACGCTTAAAAGTTGTCAACTCACCGCTAAGTGTGAGCTTTTGCGACGAAATTTTTTAGCCTCGAAAATTGATCTGTAACAATGTGCAAGCGCACATTTTCATGCGTTTTGCAAGTGTTCGAGGGGCAACAATCTATTGTGGCGCGGATTCCGGCGCTGCTGCGCTGCAAAATTATTCTTATCTTGGTAATCTCCCACCCTTTGGTCATTCGACTGCGGGTAAACGTGTAGCGGAAAACCCCGTCTGCACGCCGGTTTCAGCGAACTCCAGCTTACGTATCCATTTCATCGCCGGCCGTTTCCAAGGGCGCTGACGCGGCGTTTTGTACTTCAAGTTCTGACAGAGCACATGCCATTGCCTCTTCTAAGTCTTCTCATCTGGATTCCCATTGTCGCCGGGCTCGTGGTTTTGCGCGCCGGGTCCGACGCGGCGCGTAACCGCACGCGCTGGCTCGCGCTGATCGGCGCGGTGGCGGGTTTCCTGCCGGTGATTCCGCTCGTGACGAATTTCCGCAACGACGTGACGTCGATGCAGTTCGTCGAAAACGTCCGCTGGTCGCCGACGTTCGACATCGCCTGGCATGTGGGAGTGGACGGGATTTCGCTGTGGCTCGTCGCGCTGACCGCGCTCACCACGATCATCATCGTGATCGCCTCGTGGGAATCGATCACGCAGCGCACCGCGCAGTACTTCGGCGCGTTCCTGATGCTGTCGGGTTTCATGCAGGGCGTGTTCACGTCGCTCGACGGCATGATGTTCTTCGTCGCCTTCGAAGCGACGCTGATTCCGCTGTATCTGCTGATCGGCACCTACGGCCACAGGAACCGTTCGTATGCGGCGGTGAAGTTCTTCTTCGTGTCGTTCCTCGGCTCGCTGATGATGCTGATGTCGCTGCTCTATCTGTACAGCCAGACGCACAGCTTCGACCTCGCCGTGTGGCGCGACACGCCGATCGCGATGGTGCCGCAGGCGCTGATCTTCCTCGGCTTCCTCGCCGCGTTCGGCGTGAAGGTGCCGATGTGGCCGCTGCATACGTGGCTGCCCGACGTCCACCTCGACGGCCCGACCGGCGCCGCCGTGATGATCGGCATGCTGAAGATCGGCGGCTATGGTCTGCTGCGTTTCGCCTTGCCGATCGCACCGCAGGCAAGCCACTTCTTCGCGCCGATGATGATTACGCTGTCGCTCGTCGCCGTGATCTATTCGAGCCTGCTCGCACTCGTGCAAACCGATATGCGCCGCCTGCTCGCGTATTCGACGGTCGCGCACATGGGCCTCGTCACGCTCGGCCTGTTCGTCTTCAACCGCTTCGGCCAGTCGGGCGCGATCGTGCAGATGATCTCGTACGGCGTGGTGTCCGGCGCGATGCTGTTGTGCACCGGCATGCTCTACGATCGCACGAAGAGCGCGTCGATTGCCGAATACGGCGGAGTCGCCAACACGATGCCGCGCTTTGCCGCCTTCGTGATGCTGTTCTCGATGGCGAACATCGGCTTGCCGGGCACCTCGGGTTTCGTCGGCGAATTCATGGTGCTGATGGGCGCGATCCGCTTCAACTTCTGGATCGGCGCGATCGCCGCGACCACGCTGATCCTGAGCGCGGCCTACACGCTGTGGATGTACAAGCGCGTGATCTTCGGCGCGATCGCCAACGCGCGCGTCGCGAAGCTGAAGGACCTCGGCAAGCGCGAGTTCGTGCTGCTCGGCGCGATGGGGCTGCTCGTGCTCGCGATCGGTCTCGATCCGAAGCCGTTCACCGATGCGATCGACCCGTCGGTCGGCACGCTGCTTGCGCAATCGGAACGCTCCGCACTTCCTTCGGATTCCGTACCGACGGACGGCGGCGAACATCTGCAAGCTGCGGCACCCGAGCCGGTCGCCGCGACCGCGGTACATACCCCCGGTTAAAAGAACGAAGCGCAGGGCCGTTGCCGCATCCCTACCCGAGGATGCGGCAACGGCCCTGCGCTCTTACGCATCGCAACAGATCCCTTAGGCACATGACACACGGCACGCGTGGCGCGATCGCTCGGACTCGCGTCGGGCCACAGGTATTTGCCCGTGTTTTTTTCGAGGGACTTTGCGCTGCGTCAACGTTTTCGGTGCTTCGTTCCGGAGCACCGCAAATGACGCTCGCAAATAGGTGTGCGGCAACGTGTCACACAGCGTTACGGCGCAATAGATCGTTGCTAAATCGAGTGTTTATCGACACTCGGCGCGCCCCTATTATGCGAGCGCTTATTTATGGAGAGCCGTCGAATGACGTTCGTTGAAGTCGTAAAAAAGAGGCTGTGGATATGAAAGGGCGCGCTCTGCGAGGATCGGCAAGCTTTCTTTCCGCCGGTCTCATGTTGCTGCTTTCGGGTTGCAGCAACCTCGATATTCTGAATCCGAAGGGGAGTGTGGGCGTGGCGGAGCGCGATCTGATCGCGACTTCCACGTGGGCCATGCTGATCGTGGTGATTCCGGTCATCGCGCTGACGCTGCTGTTCGCATGGCGTTATCGCGCGTCGAACAGGAACGCCGAATACCGTCCGGGTTGGACTCATTCGACGGCTGTCGAAATCGCCGTCTGGACGATTCCGGCGCTGATCATTCTGTTCCTCGCCGTGTTGACGTGGAAGAGCACGCATGAGCTCGATCCGTATCGTCCGCTCGAGTCGCAGGTCAAGCCGATCAACGTCGAAGTCGTCGCGCTCGACTGGAAATGGCTGTTCATCTATCCGGACCTCGGCATCGCGTCGGTGAACCAGCTGGCGTTCCCGGTCGGCACGCCGGTCAACTTCCGTATCACGTCGGACACGGTGATGAACTCGTTCTTCATCCCGCAGCTGGGCGGCCAGATCTATGCGATGGCCGGCATGCAAACGCGCCTGCACCTGATCGCCGACCACGCCGGCGACTACGCGGGCCTCACCGCGAACTTCAGCGGCAAGGGCTTCTCGGACATGAAGTTCCGCGCGCTCGCGACGTCGCCTGAAGACTTCAACGCATGGGTCGCCAAGGTGCGCGCTTCCTCGGACCGCCTCGACATGGACCGCTATCACGCGGTGTCGGAGCCGAGCGAGAAGGACCCGGTGCGCTACTTCTCGACCGTCGATCCGAAGCTCTTCAACAACATCATTGCGCGATACAACAACGGCAACGTCCTCGACGACATGAAGGACGCCAACTGTGCGCCTAAGGGGTAACGCATGTTCGGAAAACTAACGCTCGATGCGATTCCGTATCACGAGCCAATCATCGTCACGGCAGGCGCCGGCATGGTGCTCGCCGCGCTGGCCGTGCTCGGCGCAATCACGTATCTCGGCAAATGGCGCTACCTGTGGAGCGAATGGCTGACGTCCGTCGATCATAAGAAGATCGGTGTGATGTATATCGTCATCGCCTTCATCATGCTGCTGCGCGGTTTCGCCGACGCGATCATGATGCGCATGCAGCTGGCGCTGGCCTATCTGAGCCCGGGCTTTCTGCCGCCGCATCACTACGACCAGATCTTCACCGCGCACGGCGTCATCATGATCTTCTTCATGGCGATGACGTTCATGGTCGGCCTGATGAACCTCGTCGTGCCGCTGCAGATCGGCGCGCGCGACGTCGCGTTCCCGTTCATCAACTCGCTGAGCTTCTGGATGACGGCGGTCAGCGCGATCCTGATCAACGTCTCGCTCGTGATCGGCGAATTCGGCCAGACCGGCTGGCTCGCTTATCCGCCGCTGTCCGAATTGCAGTTCAGCCCCGGCGTCGGCGTCGACTATTACCTGTGGAGCCTGCAGCTCTCCGGTGTCGGCACCTTGCTGACCGGCGTGAACTTCTTCGTGACGATCGTGAAGATGCGCGCGCCCGGCATGTCGTTCATGAAGATGCCGGTGTTCACGTGGACCGCGCTGTGCACGAACGTGCTGATCATGGCGTCGTTCCCGATCCTGACCGTCACGCTCGCGCTGCTCGGTCTCGACCGCTACCTCGGCATGCACTTCTTCACGAACGAAGCCGGCGGCAACGCGATGCTGTACCTGAACCTGATCTGGGCCTGGGGTCACCCCGAGGTGTACATCCTGATCCTGCCGGCGTTCGGTATCTTCTCGGAAGTCGTCGCGACCTTCGCGAAGAAGCCGCTGTTCGGCTACAAGACGATGGTATGGGCGACCTGCGCGATCATGGTGCTGTCGTTCCTCGTGTGGCTGCACCACTTCTTCACGATGGGTTCGGGCGCCGACGTCAACGCGTTCTTCGGTATCGCGACGATGGTGATTGCGATTCCGACCGGCGTTAAGGTGTTCAACTGGCTGTTCACGATCTACAAGGGCCGCCTGCAGTTCACGACGCCGATTCTGTGGACCCTCGGCTTCATGGTCACGTTCACGATCGGCGGCATGACCGGTGTGATGCTGGCGATTCCGGGTGCGGACTTCATGCTGCACAACAGCCTGTTCCTGATCGCTCACTTCCACAACGTGATTATCGGTGGCGTGCTGTTCGGCTATCTGGCCGGCTTCAACTACTGGTTCCCGAAGGCGTTCGGCTTCAAGCTCAACGAGAAGCTCGGCAAGGCCGCGTTCTGGTTCTGGCAGATCGGCTTCTGGGTCGCGTTCATGCCGCTCTACGTGCTCGGCTTCATGGGCATGACGCGCCGTCTGAATCACTACGACAACCCGGCATGGCATCCGTGGCTGATCGCCGCCGCGTTCGGCGCGGTGCTGATCGCCATCGGTATCGCCTGCCAGTTGCTGCAGCTGTTCGTCAGCATCCGCGATCGCAACCTGCCGCAAAACCGCGACCTCACGGGCGATCCGTGGGACGGTCATACGCTGGAATGGGCGACGAGCTCGCCGCCGCCGGCTTATAACTTCGCGCATATCCCGACGATCCGCTCGCTCGACGCGTTCAGCGAAATGAAGTCGCGCAAGGGCGTCCAGAAGGTGCCGGCGTATCGCGACATTCACATGCCGTCGAATACGTCCGCGGGTCTGCTGGTGGGTCTGTTCTCGCTGGTGCTCGGCTTTGCCGGCGTGTGGCACATCTGGTGGCTGGCGATCATCGGCTTTGTCGGCGCGATCGGCACCGTGATCATCTACAGCTTCCAGGACAACGAGGGCTATTACATTCCGGCCGACACTGTCGCGCTGATTGAAGAGAAACGTAACGGCGGCGGTGCCGCCGTGGCGGCCGGCGTCGGTGCAAACGCCGACAGGCAGGTCGCGCTGGAGGTGGACTGATGCTACAGAAGACTATCGCGGTTGAGCCGCAACTCGCGCCGGACCATGTGCCGTCGCACTCGGTGTTCGGCTTCTGGCTGTACCTGATGACCGACTGCATCATCTTCGCGGCGCTGTTCGCCGTGTTCGCGGTGATGAGCCACCAGTTCGCGGGCGGCCCGAGCGGCAAGGACCTGTTCGAGATTCCGGGCGTCGCGCTCGAAACGGCGATGCTGCTGCTCTCGAGCATCACGTACGGCTTCGCGATGCTCGGCGCGCACAAGAACCGCAAGGGCGCGCTGCTCGGCTGGCTCGCCGTGACGTTCCTGCTCGGCGTCGCGTTTCTGGTGCTGGAAATGCGCGAGTTCTCGCACCTGATTGCCGAAGGCGCGGGTCCGGGCCGCAGCGCGTTCCTGTCGTCGTTCTTCACGCTGGTCGGCACGCACGGCCTGCACGTGACGTTCGGCCTGATCTGGATGATCGTGCTGTCCATCCAGGTGATGCGTCATCGCGACCTGACCGAACGCGACATGATTCGCCTGACGTGCCTGAGCCTTTTCTGGCACTTCCTCGACGTCGTGTGGATCGGCGTCTTCACCTTTGTCTATCTTGCGAGCGTGATCTAATGGACCATAGTCATAACGCCCATGGCGCGCATTCGGACGGAGGCCACGGCAGCTTCGGCAGCTATACGACCGGCTTCGTGCTTTCCGTCATCCTGACCGTCGCGGCATTCGCGCTTGTCATGAACGGCACGCTGACGGGCCAGAGCGCACTGTTCGCAATCTCGGGCCTCGCGCTCGTGCAGATTCTCGTGCATCTGGTTTTCTTCCTGCATATGAACGCGTCGTCGTCGCAGCGCTGGAACGTGGTGGCGTTTGCGTTTACCGTGCTGACCGCGGTTATTGTGGTCGGCGGGACGTTGTGGGTGATGCATAACGTGAGTATGCATATGATGTCGCGGTGAGGTGATAGAGCTCTGGCGTTAGCCGCGAAAAAAGCCCCGCAAGATTGCGATCTTGCGGGGCTTTTGTTTTGTCTGGCCGGTTTGCCTTACTGGACTCGTGACGCGCGCTTTTGCCGGAGGCGCCATGCGGTGTGGCGGATGGCATTGCGGGTCCAGCGAAAAGCCTTGAGAAGCGGTCGCAGCCGGTTGCCGCGTACTTTTTCCAAAGGCCGTGCCGCTCGCGGTGCCAGTTGTTCGACCACGGCTTCCGGTGTCGTGAAGAGACGCGTTTTCCAGTCGAAGTACAGCGGATAACGCAGCAGCACACCCGCGCACAGCATATCGAGTGTCAACGTTCGATGACGCCACGGCAGCGGCGCGAGCGCGTCGTGGGTAAGTCCCCAGCCGGCGTAGAACGGCAGGCCGTACGTATGGACCGCTTTGCCGCGCAATAGCGCGTCGAAGCCCGCGAGCGACGACAGCGTGTGAACTTCATCCGCCACATTGACGAGGGACAGCAGGTCCGCTTCGGTGTCGACGACGTCTGCGAGCTGCTGTGCGTCGATCAGGCCCTGGCGATTTCCCGAGAGCACGTCCGGATGCGGTTTGTAGACGACGAATGCATCGGGACGCAATCGGCGTACTTCGCGTAGCAGTGCGTCGGCGGTGCCAATGGCGCGGGTGCCGAGGCGGATCGAGGCATCGTCGGCGACCTGGCCGGGGACCAGGATGATCGGTTTGCCGACCGGTGCGCTCCAGAGCGGGCGGCGTCGACCCAGGTTGTACTTCGTGACGCCGAGCTTGACGACGCGCTCGCGCAGAGCAGCGGCACGCGAGAGTTCGGCCGCGCTGAAATTCGTCTCGTTGAGCAGCACGCTGAGGTCGCTGGGCTGACTCGCGTCGAAATAGAGTCCACGACGATCGATCACCTGACTGCACGGCGCGATCATATCGGAGCCGAGACCCGTCGAATGAAAGAAGCCGTCTTCGATTCTGACGCGGCGAACTTCCGGTGCGAGACCCTCAGCGCTGCGTGCGCCCCACAGTACTGCGCATTCGTGTGTTTGTACGGATTGCGATTCTCGAGTCCAACGCAGCGTGGCATTACCTGCCGTGATGTACGGTGTCGCGAATGGGCGCTTCCACCATTGGAAGTGCAGTGCGGCCACATGGTGCAGGTCGGCGAATCGTTGCTGGACGGCATGCTGTAATTCGATGCTGTCGAGTAAATCGTCGAGCGTGCCGGGCGTGTGTGTGGCTGGATTCAGATAGCGGGTGAACTGGAGAAACACGACGTCAAATAATGTCGTGAGCGTGGGACGGGCGGTGCGGTCTGGAAAATGAAGAGCGTCGTCGGTCAAACGCCAACCCGCGTAATACGGTGCGCCGAATACGTGTACGGGTACGCCGGCCAGAAGTGCATGCATGCCTTCGGACGCGCCTAGCGTATAGACGTGATCGACGTGGGGCAGCGCGGCGCATAGCGATTCGTGTTCGGCGAAGCGGCGAATCGTCAACGGCTGTACGGGTTGAGACAATGCGGAAAGCCAGTGGCCGCGACCCGGATCGTTCGATTGTGCGATCCAGAATTCAGCTTGTGGATGCGTGCGAATCGCGGCTTGCAGCATGCGCTCGAAAGCTCTGGACGAGTGGCGCGTTACCGTTGCGCCCAGTCCTTGCGACTGCGAACGTTCGTCGATCAGTAGTATGCGCTCGCAGTTGCGTGGTTCCAGTAGCGCAATAGGGCAATGGAATTGCAAGTGACGCTTTGCCGATGCACTACCGTGTGCGAACCGCCGCATCAGCCGTTGCAATTCCGGCGATGCCTCGGCGTTGCGATTCCGTTCGATTGTTTCCGTGAGTGCCTGATCAAGTGCGGTGGCAAACGCGGCGGCGCTGGCATCGGTAACAGGTATCGAGAACCACGACAACAATGGCGTACCCGCCGGACCACGTGACCAGACTGGTCCCGGCCACGCTGCGTCGATTTGCCTGCGGAGTAGACGCGCGATGTGTAATACAAGGCGTCCATGCCAACGATCGATCCACGCATGCTCGACGCTTCGCCGGCGGAGTCCGCTCCACAGACGCAAACCACACGTAACACTTCGCAGATCAATGGCGGGGTTTGCAACTGCCTTTTCGCTGGCGACGACAGGGTGCTTCATTTAACGCAGCGTTTCCAGAAAGGCATCGACGCGTTCGAAATGCGCGGTCCACGTCGGTTCGCGAAATCGTTCGATGCGGATTAGCTGCGCGTCGCGCTCGGGGTTATTGGGTTGCGCGTAGGCCTGAATGCGGGATAGCCAGCCGGGGCCATCGAGCGGGTCCAGATAGTCGGGAATGTCGTCGGCGATTTCGTGAAAGACGGCGAGGTCGCTTGCGAGCACCGGTACTTTTAGCGAGAGCGCTTCAGCGAGCGGCATGCCGTAGCCTTCGACGAAGGAAGGGAATAGCAGTGCCTGGCAGTGCTGTAGATAGGCGTGTAGTTTCTCGTCGGAACAGTGAGCCTCTTCTATTAGGGCTCCTTTTAACGGTTCGCAACGTTCCAGCATGTCAATGACGTTTTCGCATTCCCAGCCGCGTCGGCCAATTATTACGAGCTTGGGTGCCGCGGTGCCGAGCTGTTCGACCAGGCGGCGCCAGAGGTGAAGCATGAACCAGTGGTTTTTGCGCGGCTCGATGGTGCCGAGCATCACAAAGTAGGGCGCGGCAATGGGGCGCGGCGCTTGCGGACATGGGGTGACGCCCGACGCGAGGTGGGCGACGACCGTCGGCGGCAGCGAAAGATTGGCGCGTGCGGCTTCGGCGGTGAGGGAGTCGAGCGTGGTTTGGGAGTTGGCGATCAGACCACTAGCATGTTTTAGCGCGGTGCGGATGCGGCGGCGATGTGCCGTGTCGACGTCGGGGCGGCAGTATTCGGCGTGGGTCAGGGGGATTAAATCGTGGACCATGAATACAGGGCGAATGTCTCGCTTTGTCATCGCACCGTAATAACGGCTGAATTCCATGCCGTTGTGACTGGTGTGCAGGAGGATTCCGCACAGTTTGGCCTCTCGCAGGCGATTCAGGCAGGCACGCGCGACCAGCATACGAATTGCATTTCTGTTCCGGGTCGACGAAAGAAGTTGTGCAAAGGTGTGCTGTGAGTCTTGTTCGGTGAGGATTGTGGAGAAGCCGCGTTCGCTGAGGATGGCGCGAGCTTTCGGCGCATACTTCTGGATGTATGCGAGGCCGACACGGTCAACGCCAGTGGGTAAAAGCCCATCGTAAAGGCGCATGAGCAGACGCGTGACATCCAGGAAGAGGGTTGACACGAGGGTGTGTGTGTTCTGTTAGGAGTCGCGTAGAAGGAATACGTCTTTCAGGCGGTTTTTATTACGCGTTATTTTACCCGAGTGCAACAGATAATTCCCCTTTAACACTTTGTTATTTCAAGATTGTGGTTTGATTGTCAAGTTCTGTCTTGACCAGCTTTCGTTTGCCGTACAATTGTGCCAATCTTGGAGCGCTCGCGAGACAGCGAAGGGTTTCAATGACTTAGACAGATATCCCAGAAAATGAACAGAAACAACAATGGCCACCTGGTTCCCGCGGCAACCCTCGTTACGCCGTTCGGCCGTGCATCGATGAAACAGCAACGTCCGGTGGTCGTTTGGTTTACCGGCATATCTGGTGCTGGAAAATCGACATTGGCGTGTCTGCTCGACGAGGCATTGCACGCTCACGGATTTCATACATTCCTGCTTGATGGCGACAATCTGCGTCTTGGCCTGAATAACGATCTGGGTTTTTCAGACGCGAATCGTCATGAAAGCATTCGGCGCGCAGGCGAAGTCGCGAAGATGCTGGTCGACGCGGGCATCATCGTGATTGCCTCGTTTATTTCCCCATTTCGCTTGGACCGGGATGCCGTGAGAGCGTTGTTTGCGGACGGACAATTCTTCGAGGTGCATCTGGATGCCCCGCTACATGTCGTCGAGTCGAGAGATACGAAAGGTTTATATCGAAAGGCTCGTGAAGGCTCTCTTCGTAACTTTACCGGCATTGATTCGCCTTATGAACCGCCCCTGAATCCCGAGCTTCGTTTGGATACTGCGGAAATTTCTCCGCGCGATGCGTTACAACAAGTTCTCGATCTGGTTGAAATAGCAGTGCGTCCGACTGGATCGAGCTGCAATCACGAGGCGAACAGGATGCAGCGAAAAGAGCCATGTCCCGATGGGGCGAGTTCCCTGACGAGCGCTTAGTTCCGTCAAACGCGATTCAAGAGGCTGGGCGAATTGGCTATGTATAGATTTTTCTTACGGCACGCGCGCATTGTGCCAAGGTGCGTGAGACAATTCGTGCGAGGCCATTCGACACAATCGGTGTTTTTCTGGCTGAGCACGGATCACTCGGCCGACGGGTAGGACCGTTTAGCACTGAGTTTTTATTTTTGGGGTGTTGCAAATTCGTGAGAACACCCGCTTAGATCAGCACAAATAATAATGCGAAGCCTGCCTCCCTTTAAGTTTACGCTGTCACTGCTTTGCGCAGCTGCCTTGACTGCCTGTTCGAGCATTCCCACGTCGGGCCCGAGTCAAAAGGAAGTAGTACAGGCATCTGCTACCGCGACTGCAACGCCCGATGAACTCGGTGTTCAGGTGGTCGATGTCAGTGATGACGTCGCGCGGCGCCTTCTTGCCGAGCGCCGCGCCGGAGATTTTTCGAAAACCTTGGGTGATCGTCCGGTCACGCAGCAACCTCTGGGCGCAGGCGACGTTATCGAGGTTTCGATCTGGGAGGCGCCACCCGCCATGCTATTTGGCGCGTCTCCTACTGATATACGTTCCGGTGGTCCGTCCAATGCACGTGTGACCGTTTTGCCAGAACAGGAGATTGACGGTTCCGGCAATATCAATGTGCCGTTCGCGGGTCGGATCAGGGCAGCAGGCCGCACGCTCGACGAAGTGGCTCACGCAATTACCGAACGTTTAAACGGAAAAGCGAATCAACCGCAAACGCTGGTTCGGCTCGTCCAGAACTCGACGTCATACGTGACGGTTGTTGGCGATGTGGCATCAAGCAAGCGCATGCCTCTTACTGCCAGCGGCGAGCGGGTGCTCGATGCTCTGGCGAGCGCGGGCGGGGTGCGTCAGCCAGTCGACAAGATGACATTGCAGGTCACGCGTGGTGGCCAGGTGCAGGCTTTACCGCTGGAAACTATCATTCGCGATCCGCGCCAGAATGTGCCGCTGCACGCGGGCGACGTGGTCACCGCGCTCTACCAGCCGTATAGCTTTACGGCGCTTGGCGCGACGGGGAAAAACGACGAAGTTAATTTCGAAGCGCAAGGCATTACGCTGGCACAAGCATTGGCCCGTGTGGGTGGTCTGAATGATTCGCGCTCCGATGCCAAGGGCGTATTCATTTTCCGCTTTGAAGATCCGGCCGCGCTCAATTGGCCGCAGCAGCCCGTACGTACGGCAGCAAATGGCAAGGTTCCGGTGGTATATCGGATCGATCTGAAAGATCCTCGCAGCTTTTTTGTGGTCCAGACCTTCATGATGGACAACAAGGATGTGTTATATGTTTCGAATGCGCCAATTGCAGAACTGCAGAAATTTCTCAATGTCGTGTTCTCAGTCGTCTATCCAGTTACATCCACCGTTACGACCTTCAAGTAATATATAGAGTGAATGTATGCGAAGTCAGGTCTACTTGACTTCGCATACTAGTTTCATGCAGTTCCATTGCCGCTCGGCCTAAATATCAGACGAAGCAAGTGGAAACCTAAGAGGACGATTTAGCTTCGATCACCGAGTGCAGAAATTTTCTCCATAACGGCAAGACCGCTTCTGGTAAATATCGGGCGGATACTTGCTGGCCACGTTCCCGCAACCTCTGCTTCGTTGCACCTGCATCGTTGCCGGTCATCACCACCTTGAGTTGATCGACGAGACTTTCAGTGTTATATGGATCGAAATACAAGGATCCGTCATCGTAGATTTCACGATGTACAGGAATATCCGATGCAACAGCAATGCCTCCGCTTCGCATGCTTTCGATACCTGAAAAGTCAAACCCTTCGGCGATGCTAGGACAAACTGTCGCCTCTGCATGGCGATAGAGCACCCTGAGATCAGCGGCTGGAACCTTGTGCAAGACAAACAGGGCGCCTTGGTCGATCCAGGTTCTCATTTCTTTCACAATCGGATCGACATCCCAGCCAAAGCTGCCGACGACGATTAACTTTAGTGTTGGATCGAGTTCGGCGCGCAGTGCCTCGAACGCCGAGATCAATCGCGTATGATTTTTTCTGGGCTCGATTGTCGACACCATTAACAGATACTTGAAAGGTGTCTGTTTAAGGTGTTCCTCGTAGAATTCTCTTTGTTCGCTGAGGTTACTAAACGTCGGACAAGCTTCGGCATTCTCGAGATTGAGTCTGGCGCGAACGATCTTTACTGGCCTATCCGCGGGAGACTCATCTGGGAAAAAATGATGCGACACCATGTTGGGAATGGTAACCGCACGGTCCTTGAGTTCCGGTGCGATTCGCAACAGATCTTGGCGCGTCGATTCGGAGACGCACGCGAAATAGGCGCCATTTTTCACGTTGCTAGTCAGCGCGTGAAAATGCCCGGCGTGGTGCCGTGTCTTGTTGGCGAACAGATGCGGCATAAAAATCGGCAGCGCGTCGTGGTATCGCACCACCAACGAAGTGCCCTTGGTAACTCGACCAGGGTACGGCGTCTGAGCAATGAAGACTTCCGCGCCTCGGGTGTCGAGAAATGGATATGCCGCTTTGGCGGAAAATTTCAGAGAGCTCAGGCCGACTGTCTGAAAGCTGTTCCATGGCGTTTTGACGACGCGATATTTTTTCCGGGTGACGATCGGATAGTCGCTTGACGGAAGCGTCTTGGAGAAAAAGGTTTGCCAGACGAAATCTTCGAAAAATTTCGGATCGAACAGTGTGGTCTTTACCTTTCTGATCTTTCGAAAAATCAGGGTTTTAAAAAGAAGCATATAAATTGACCACGTCTTGTTTGCCAGACGTGCTATTTCGCTCGCGAGTTTTTTTGATGGCTTGTCCGTGATCGAAATCAGCAGATTGGAGTACAGGCCAAGTCGTTCGGCTTCGTCGTCGCTATCCTTGACCTGCTGATCTGGCTTCGTGCCCGATGCCAAAGGCCGCAGCGAAGTTTGCAGCAGTCCCTCGACTTCAATAGAGTCGACTAGGCTTAGGCCTCGGAACAAGAGGCGTGTTTCTTGTGGAATACCTGCAAACCCGTCAAGCGTCGGCCGCATCTCGATCAATATGACTGGCTTTTTCTCGGACATAAATTACTTTCTAGAGATCGGTGTTTGGTGTTGGTTTTTCGATGAAGATATCAATTGCCACGGGGAGGCCATGCCATTCTGCTGTTCTCGTCGTACAGTCCGAGATTCAAGTTGTATGCGGGATCCCGTTCCAGTACCGATCCCCAACGCTTTTTCATATATTCAATTTCTTTTTCGGAGCGACGGATTTTTTCGGGTGTGATATCGAATCCGCGCGAAACGGATTCGTGATGGTATAGCTCTGCAAAAGGCGTCCAGATATTGATGTATCCGGCCTCTCTTATCCGAAGACAAAGATCCACGTCGTTGCAGGCGATTTGCAACTCCGTTTCATTTAGGCCACCGACCTGCTGGTAAACTTCTCTTCGAACTAGCAGGCATGCCCCTGTCACCGCCGACACTGCTCGGACCGCTTGTGTCCGTCCAAAGTAGCCGACGCCGTCACGAGGAAGAAATCTGTGGATATGACCTGCTATGCCGTGGATGCCCAGTACGATCCCGGCGTGCTGAATCGTGTCGTCCGCGTAGAGCAGCTTTGCACCCACGGCGCCAATATCGGGCCTCGCAGCATAGCTTACCATCTCGGATAACCAGTCACGACTGATCACTTCGACATCGTCGTTAATCAAGCCGATGATGTCGCAAGTGGTTAGCGATACGGCGTGGTTGTTGAGGGCTGAATAGTTGAACGGCCGATCGTCTCGGATGACTTGGATGCGCTCGTGCGTCTGAATGTCGCGAAGATAGTCGAGTGTTGTCACATCATCCGACCCATTGTCCAAGATAAGAATTCGATATAACGGATAATCCGTTCGCTCAAGGATCGAGCTGATACAGTTGCGAAGATGAGCAATACCGTTTCGGGTTGGTATGATCAGAGAAACAGAAGGGAGTTTTTTTTGCTGATCGAAAATAACCCGGTACGAGCCACCGGCCTTCTCGATGCGAGCGGGAATTTCGATACGCTCGAAGTGAGCGCCTAGTATTTTTCGACCAATTTCGTGCTTGCACGGCTCGCATGCCGCGCCAGTACAGGCGTTGTCGCGTGAGATATTCTTGTGATAAAGCACCTTCTGGATGTGATGTATCTGATCGGGTTGAATCAGCTCGATGCATCTGACAATCAGATCGTATCGCCAGAATTGCGGATCGTCGCACGCAGGTACGGCGACTTCACGTGCGAGGGTGATTGCGCAGCAGAAAAAATTGGAAACGTAGTTTGTTGTGTAAAAAAAGTACCTATCCCAATTGCTTTTGAAATACGGATTGAAGCGGATGCCTTGGCCATCCATCCGATCTTCGTCCGAATAGATTACATGCACACTGTGCTGTCGAGCAATAACGTTGGCAACTCGAAACAGTGCATCTGCAGAGAGCATGTCTCCGCAATCTACAAATGCAACCCAATCACCGTTCGCGAGAGATAGCACGTCACGCTTGTGCGCCGACCTGCCTATCTCCGTCGGCACATCAAGAATCCTTATTCGACGATCGCTGCGATCCAGAAGCTGCTTCTTGTCTTCAGCGCGTAGGCGGTTTCCATCGATCAATAGTTCCCACTCATGATACGTCTGAGCAAGAACGGATTCGATGGTCCTCTCAATTGCTGGCGCGCGTTGTTCATCTCCATCGAGGAACACCGAAATGAGGGGCTTGATCGGCATACTGTGTGCATCGGAGCGCAAAGCATCAAGGTCTACGCTAGATAATGTATCGAAGCGCTGAACCCAATCCTCGTAACTGAAGAGTTCGCGCTCTTCATCTTCAAAGAGGCGACAGTAGTCAGTCCATAGCGCATTCAGAGTTCGCGATGACGCGGCGTAGACTGAGGAAGCATGATTCGCCGCTTCAGCGCTGTATATGTAACGCGGATGGTCGCTTTTCAGTCGCTGAATGATCCGGGAATGTGCAAATTTTCGGGTAACTAACGCGAGCCTGAGATGCCGAATCGTGACTTTCGCATCCGGTAACGTTAGCGAGACCCGTGCAGCGGACGGAAGATATACCAGTCGCTTGCACATGCGACCGGAAAACACGGGTAACGAGAGCTGTTTTTGAACGCCGCTTTCCCGGTCTTCGTTGATCAATAACGCGGCGCGAATACGCACGATCTGCTGAGCCACACATAGCTCTAGCATGTACCAACCGGCAGGCAGTTTCCTGTCAAACAGGAGTGTCGAATGATCCACAGGACCAGTGCACGGTGATGCACCAGAATATTTTCCAGCGATTTGCAGCATGTACAGCGTAAGACGTCGAGCGGCGTTAATTGGCCGCTCAGTACTGAACGCTCGCGCAAACCACCGTATGACGTGAGCGATTCTGCCAACGTGCATCATGGTAGATGAAGGATTGTCGAATGCGTCGACGAACGCTTTGCGCTGTTTTGCCATCACTTGCACCAGACCATATGAAAAAAGCGGGCATTGATCTGAGCCGTCAACGCTCGCCTTCCATATCATGCACGCTTGAGAAGTGTGTTCACGGCGCCCTTGATCCTTGACCTCCGGTTTTGCAGGCGAAATTCAATCAGCTTCTGTGAAAGCAGTGCCTTGCTCGCCGCAATGAGATCGGTGTACTGGGTATTCTGGAAACCCCAGATAGTCGACGTATGGTCTTCCTTGTGCCCCACGAGGAACGGGGCAGTCGTGAGTACCTTCAGGGACTTTCTACTCTCTAGGTACCGGTCGATCGTGTTGGTGTGAACGTCACGATTTTGGGGGTCCCAATCGGCAATGATGTTGAAGATATTGCCGTTATAGCGATTGAAGACTGTGCTGATCAACTTGTCGACAGTGACATATTGCTGCCCGTTGGTTGACTTGGCATCCAGAACCGTTACTTCTTCGCTAAGGTTTGCCAGCAGCCCTGAGAAGATGTCCCAACTGGACATGGCATTGTCCAGGTAGCGTTCGATTGTTTGCCATTGTGAGGCAAAATCTTCAGGAAAATCGACGTCATCCTCGCAAATGGTAATGCTGCGCAAGTTCTGTTGGCGCGCAAGCATGATCATGAACTTGTAGCTCATCGCACAGCCGATCCAGCCTTGCGTATGCCGTAGGCCCGGGAACATCAAGAAGTTATAGTGGTTGTCGGCCATGAAATCAGCGCCGCGCACGACGTCTTCTGGCAAGGTCAAACATAACCGATTGCCTGGCAGCTTGATCGTATGGCCAATCAGCGACCAGAAGCGATCGAAGTTGATATTGTCCGTGGCCAGCAGGAAGCGATACAGGAAGTAATCGAAACGATTGGGTTGCGACTCAAGAATTTGCTTGTTCGCCTCGATTTTCTGGTGCCGCAGAGCGTTATTATTTAACCAGTAGTCGATACGGGAGATCATCGCCGATACATCGTCAATTTCGACGAAATCGACAAGATCCGTGAGCTCGGAGTGACGTTTGATGTCGCTTGAACTCTCGGAAATAACAAGCTTGTTCAGCGACAGGCACTCGTAGACTCGAGTGGTCTCGAGTAACGCACCAGCGTAATAATGAACGTTGATGACGAGTTTTGCCCGAGCTATTTCTTCCTGCAACTCCGGCCCGAACAAATTGTTGATGACCTTGACACGATAATGCTTTTCGATCTCGTCAATGAAATGACGGCGACGGTCATTATTCACATCGCCGTAAAAGAGGATATCGTAGTCTTGGTCGACATTGTCGAGATCTGGACGGTAGTTCGAAATGTAACCGATCGGCAGATGATAGATCTGACGACGGCTCAGTCCCTTTTCCAACAGATAAGCTACGTTGTCGATCGAGTAGTCGAGAATCGCATATGAATTCTCAAGTGTGCGGAAGTATTCCGGAGTGAACCAGCGTGAGCTGACGGACTGCTCCATTTGGAATGCGACATAGAAACCAGGCAACTGCTCGAAGATCTGCGGGCAGATAACGATATGCGGAACATCGTCATACCCTTGCTCGGGACGCTCGAAAATGATCTTTGCCGTGATATCAGCTTTGGCTAGCGATGTTTGTATCGCGTGAGCGATATACAGACAATGCTTGACCGTAAGAATCACAATCGACGCACCGGATGCCGGTCGCATGTTGAATATGGGCCCGGAAATTGGCTCTGGAGTCGATGCGATGAGTTCGAACTTCGGTGGTGATACGGCGACCGGCTCGTCATCAGGAATCGCCAACGAGCGGATCGACGAGCCGATGCCCGCGAATTGCGAGTCCATTCGCGCTTCGAGCGTGTGCAGATGCGCGACGATTTGCCGGAGCATCTGATCCTGTTCCCCGGAATTGCGGCGCAGCAGGTTACCGACAATGGGAAGATTTCGCCACCAATGGGTGCGCAGCAGCGATTGCAGGCCAGGCAAGTCGACATTGCGTGCATGGCCTTCTTTGCTCAAAGCAAGCTGTGCAATGATTTCGCTCTTTTCAACACCATTTCTCAGTCGTTGAATGTAATAGCCGAAACCTTCGACATCCGGTTCGCGGCGCAGCAGCGTGCGATACGCGCAGCCAACGAATGCTTCGTCGGTCTCCGAAAGCAACTCATTAACAGATGCTGCTACACGGCGCGAGTCGACCTGATTCGATACTTTTATCATGGCTTGTGTTGCGAAATGGGTATGGACACCTGCCGTGGTTTTCGACGCAGGTAACAAAGACTCGGACGACTCGATGGCGAGGCGATGTTGAGGGTCAACGAACGATGTATCGAGAAGCGAACTTGCTTCTTCGATCGTCGCTTTCAACTGCCGCAAGGAGGTGGCTGACCGCCAGCGCCGCAACGAGTTGACCCGTCGGCAGATTTCGCGGATGCGCCGAGCAGCGATGGTACGAGTGTCGTCCGCCATGCATATGATTTGCACGCTACGTTCATAAGCGGTCTTCCATTCATGCAACGTGCTTTCGCAACTGAGCAGTTGGGCAGCCTGTTCCGACAGCTTGTGTTCCGCAGCGGCTTCGATCGCGTGCATCCTGTCGGCGAATGCCTGCTCGTTGGCCTCCGCTCTTTGCTCAAGGCGCGCAATTGTCGCTGCATAAGTGCGGTCGGCCTCAGCATGCTTCTCCACTAATGCTTGCATTTCCACTGCATGCATATCGAGGCGTTCGATCGTTGCTGCATGGGCGCGCTCGGCTTCGGCAAGCTGTGCTGCTAGTGTCTGCGCTTTTCCGGCATGCATAGCCAATTGCCCGTGCAGCACGTCCTCGCGTTGCCGGAAGTCATATGCGAGTTCCGCGGCGTTCCGCTCGTGCAACTGCTGTTGTTCGAGCAGTTTGATGCCGAGTTTCTTTTCCGCATCATATAGTCTGTTCAGAATTTGCTGCAATTCGCTTCGGGACTGCATCACCTGGTCGAGAAGATGTTGCTCGCGCGAGGCATGCTGTTCCTGCAGTTCACGCAGCTTTAACTCGTGCCTGACGTGATTTTCTTGAAGCGTGAGCGCATATTCGCGCTCCCTTGCGGATGATGCATGAAGATTTGCGTCTGATTTTTCCTGCAGCGATTCGAGGAGAGCATCGAACTCCTGTTTCGCAAGCGCTCGCGCATCAGCAACACTCTGAGTCAACTCCGCATTTTCGAGCAAAAGCTCGTTCAGACGACGCGTCAGATCAAGCTCTCGAGCGCTTGCCGCGCGTTCGATGCCAGATGTGCGTTGGTCTAGGGCAGCTAGATTGTTTGCGGCCACCTGCCGATATTCGGACAGAACGCGGCTCGCAAATAGATAGGGATCGCTGGCCGGCAGGCGTCCTTCCTCCGCGCCACCTCCAGCAAAGAAATGATCCTCCGGCATGACGCCGGTAATAGCGAGTGACGGATACTGCGCAGAGTACCATTGCGCATCGAAGTGCTTGCGGCACAGCGATTCATCCAGATCACGCAATGCACGAACTACATGAGCAAAATGATCGTCACGTTCGGACAACCATTGGCGCACGCTTTTTAGCTCGCTATCGTATTGGACGGCCGTGTGCTGCGCGATACGCGCGATGAGACTACTCACTATCGACGACCGTTCGACGCTATATAACGTATAAATCTCACGCGACGGCAGCAGGGTAGCGAAGATCTGTTCCCACGAGTCGGCGTGAATCTTGACGATCGTGGCCGACTTGATATCATCTTTATCCGGTTCACGCGAGCGGCTCAACCCGACATAAATGTGTCCACCGGTGGTTGTAATTCCACGGACATAGCCATTAAACCGCTTTTTCCGTACTAGTTTGCCGTCAGTGGAATACTCGCGTAGTTCTTTATCGCCCGAGTTGGCAATCAGCAGGTTGTCTCCGAACTGCACGAGACTATGTGGCTGATTCAGACCGGTGATTAGCCGTTTGCCGCTTTCGAGGTCCTCGACGTAACCCGCACCGGCCGTTTTCCCCTTGTAAGAGCGGGTTTCCGCAAAGTCTCCAAATGCGGAAAAAACGACTCTTCCGTTCCAGAGACCAAGACAATTGATGTGACGTGAATCGTGTTGCCCAGAGAATGTCCAGCTCTTCAGTTCAAGGCCATCTGCATTGAATTTGGTGATCTGATTTTTGATCGTACCGACGACGTACAGATGGTTGTTGAAAAACAACACATCGTGGATATCGTCGAGTTGCTCGTCCATGTGCTCGCGGACCTGGTCCGCGTAAATCATTAACGAAAAAGGCTGCTTGCCGCGGTAGAAGATATCGTTGTTCGAGCAGATCCCCGCGCTTGGATGACGATCGAGCGTTGTTACTTTGCCTGCTTGATAGAGAAACAGGCCGCCATCTTCATTTGGAGAAGAAATAAAGACACCGCCTTCATCGCCAACCGGCTGATCATCGTGGCGCAATGCCCGTTGCTGGTCTGTCTTGGCTTTGTTCTGGCTTATCATTCGATTTGCGCCACTGTTCTTGTTGATCCCGGTCCGAAAAGAACCAGCCTTCATCGGTGAATACCCTGTTTCACCCGATGAGACGTAAGAGGCAGGTGTAAGCTCACTTTTCTTTAATCCTGCGAAATACAGGTCGTGCGTTTGATGATTGACTGAAAATTCATAAAACGAAAAGATTTTGTCGAGATCGAGAACTGTTCTCACATCTTCTTCAGTCAGATTTTTATAGTAATCTGCCCAATCGCCCATCATCTGGATGAATGGTGCGTCATGCGGAGTCGTTCTCGCTGTACCGTGCTCTGGCCTGCCGGTCGTGGCGCAGGTAAAAATGAACATGCCGCCCGGCTTGAGCATCCGGATCGCGTTATTCAGCGTTTTTTCGTAAAACCTGTCATGCTCGAAACACTCGGTCGAGATGATTGTGTCGAATGTGGCATCGGGAAGAGCAAGTTCGTGGCCTTTCCCGACGATGTCCACGTTGTCACCGGGCATCAGATCCAGCCCAAGGTAACGACAGCCATCAAATAGATATTTATTGTTCCCGTTGAGATCGAGAGATCCGATATCCAGGACGAGAGCATTGGAGAAGAAATCTGGGAAACGCGCTTTTACCGATTCGCAAAAATCTACCTGATTCTGATGTGCCATCGCTTTAGCGTGCTTATCTATTTATTTAAAAATGCATCCGCTTGTGGCCGGCTGCGGAAATTTTTTGTGATCAATTCGATCTCACGTTGCTACT
Source organism: Paraburkholderia sp. Cy-641 (assembly GCF_011752945.1). Taxonomy (NCBI): domain Bacteria; kingdom Pseudomonadati; phylum Pseudomonadota; class Betaproteobacteria; order Burkholderiales; family Burkholderiaceae; genus Paraburkholderia; species Paraburkholderia sp. Cy-641. The sequence goes on along the minus strand of NZ_VWWM01000059.1, from coordinate 22,163 downwards.
TCGGCAGTATCGATCACGTCTCTCTCCGGGTTGCTCGATACTGCCTGTGACGCTATCGCTCGTTATCCTGATAAAACGCGAAAGCATTCTCGACTTCTTCGAAAACGTTCAGTGTTCCGTTGTGCAGAACTGCTGCTCGCTGACAATGATTCCGGATGTATTCCGGGCTGTGCGACACGATGATCATGGCACGGTCTTTGCGTTTCTCGAACAGTTCGATGTGGCATTTTTCGTGGAACCGGCCGTCGCCGACGGCGACGATCTCATCGATCAGAAAACAATCGAATTCCACCGCCATCGAAATAGCGAATGCGAGCCGCGCACGCATCCCCGAGGAGTACTTCTTGACCGGTTCGCGCAGATAGGCGCCCAGCTCGGAAAAATGTTGAACGAATTCGATGGCCGGAGGAATCGGCGCACCATACACACGGCAGATAAAGCGAATATTATCGAGGCCGCTCAGGCTTCCCTGGAACGCCCCACCGAAGGCAAGAGGCCAGGAAATGCTAATGCCGCGATGCACCCGTCCGCTGGTCGGCAGTTCTGCGCCGCTGATCAGTCGGATCATCGTCGATTTGCCGGCGCCGTTGCGCCCGAGAATACCGATTTTCTCTCCCTTTGCCACCGTCAAATTGACATTATTGAGAACGGTCCGCGCGCCCTGACGGGTGTGGTAGACCTTGGTGACGTTTTCCAGCGCGATCATTCCGGCTCCACTCTGCGGCCAGTTTCTCTGACAAGAGCGAGACCAAAAAGCGTCATCACGAGATTGACGAGCGCCAGATAGTAAGGATCTTCATAGGTGTGGACCGCCGAACCGAAAAAGCCATGGCGGATCATCTCGGTTCCGTGCACCATCGGAATCCAAAGCGCCATTTGCTGCGTCGATTTGGGCAACCAGTCGACCATATAGGCTGCACCGGAAAGAGGGAACATCAGGTAAGTAAAGATATGCCACACACGCTCGACGATTTCCGAGCGCTCGGACGCAGCACCGACAATCAGACTCAGTGCATACGCAAACCACGCGAGTAGTACCCACGCGATAATCACGGTCAAAATGTCGACTGGCGGTTTCATCAACCCAATGATGCTGAAAAGGATGGTCAACGTAATGAACGACGAAGTCGCGCCGGCGATTTCGAGCAGAATCCGAGCTGAAAAGACGTCGATTACGCGAACGTTGCGGTGATACATCAGACTATGATTCACCTCGATTGCCTTGACGATGCGATTACTACAATTGCGCCAAAGCAGGATTGACGAATACCCGGTGAGCGAGAATGTCGTAATGGGCAGGTTCGAGCCATGAGTTGCCTTGCTGAGTACCCAGAGCGTCGTAATGCCGAGGGTGAACAGCATCGGTTCGAAGAATAACCACAGAAAGCCGATATTGTGGCGACCATAACGGGTAATCACCTCGCGCATCAACAATGCGCCGATGACCCGCATCTGAATGTTGAAGGAACGCTTCAACGACGTCGATGTTGAACCCGCGTGCACTTCTAGTCCTTATGCTCATGCAGCCCAGCGACGAGCAGCGTCAGGATACCCCAGACAATCATGCCTAGAGCGAACACTTCGAGAATGTCCTTCAAGCGATGCGGTTCGATTGCAATATCAGGATCATTCGGCTCGACGAGTCGCTCGAGATATAGTTGTTTGCGCTGAGCTTCGGCGCGTGCGGTTTCGAGCGCCGTCATCGTGGATGCGAGTTGCTTGTCCGCGAACTGCACGTCGAGTTGCAGTCGGGCGTAACTCGATGCTTTGTCCGACAGAGAACCCTTTCCTCCAACTACACCGCTTTCGGCGTCGCTGATCTGCCGTTGCAGGCTGGTAATATTTGCCTTGAGCGCGCCAATCTGTGGATTAGCCGGCGCGATCGCTTCGAGAACCGTGAGTTGGTTTTGCGCCGCATACAGCTGCTGGTGCAGTCCACTTAGTTGAATCAGCTGTTGGGCGGATTCCTTGTCCGGGTCGAACACCGTATGGTTGTTACGGTAACTGGCGAGTGCCAGTGCCGCGTCTTTCGCTTTGGCGGCTGCCTGATCTACCTCGCGCTGAGCGAATTGCACGGCGTCGTCGGCTGCGCGTTCGTTCATCCTGTTGATTAACTGCTCGCTCATCGAAAGCAGTTCAGCATTGATCCGTTGTGCGTCCTCCGCACTAAATGCATGGACCTTCAGTGTGGTAATCGACGAAGTGGAATCGAAGTCGACTTCAACGACGCGTTTCTGATAATACTTCCAGAGAGATTCGAAGCTGCGGTCGCGATCAATTCCGGGAAAGCGCGTAAATATGTCACCGTTATGACGACCAAATACTTTCTGAATATAGTCATCGCGATTCAGAAGACTCAATGCGTCGCGGGACTGAATATAGTCAATGACGGGATAAGTGTCGTCGGTCGCGCGCGAAAATCCCGTGCCTTGCAGCAGAGCACCGACCAGCCCCGACTGGGACGTTTGGCGTTGCGGGCTGCGCACGACGAACCGCGATTCGGAAACGTAAACGTCCGACGCAATCAACCCAAAGTAGCCAACGGCAACGGTGGTAGGCACCACCACGGTCAGTAGGAAAAGCCGGTTAACTCTCCTGATGCGTTCGATGAATCCCGTTTTCCCCGTAAGCGGCACGGCCGCCGTATTGCGTGAGCTAGATACAGTGTCCAACTTCTCGTCCAGACTGAGTGGTCTTGCACTTCCTTGCGGTCGCGGTTACGAGTCGCTGCGGAAGAGCGAAAATGCCTTGCAAGTTGTGTTGCCAGGTTGGCGCAAACGTTTTGCATAGGCCGATGCTGTCCTGCGTGCCCACGCCTTCGCCACGTTCTTGTCGTCCCATGGGCCGCAGATGGCGAACAGCCTGACTCACGGTGTAGGCAACTCTATGGCTTCACCAGCGACAGGCGAACCGGCACGGGCGTGCAATTATAGCCAGCAGGTATATGGCGCGCTATCGTGTTTTTTATTCCCCCAACACTTTTTGCAAAAAAATTCGTTGGGGTTGCGAATTTTGAGGCTAGGTGTTGTATTCTCCCGATCTTGTTTCAAATCAGCCTTAACTAATTCAAACAATTCCGAGGCCACCAGAGGAGGGCGCATTGGTTGACGCGCCCTAACGGGCAAGCTCGGGCGTATTCGACGTCCTTTCATGTATCGCTCCTTTCTCGCCCTGCAAGGCACGGCCTCGCCGTTCTTTAGCCGTCTTGCCGTCGCATTGCGTGAGCGCGGACACGCGTTACGCCGGGTCAATTTCTGTGGCGGCGATCTCACGTACGCTGGTATTGGCGACGTCTGGAATTTTGCTGGACAGGCAAGTGAATTAAAAGACTGGTACGACGCACAGTTGAAAGCAGGAAATTTCACCGACGTAATAATGTTTGGTGACTGCCGCGAGATTCATCGCCCGATCCACCCGATCGCCGAAACTCACGGCCTGCGTGTCCACGTATTCGAAGAAGGCTACGTCCGCCCGCACTGGCTGACATTGGAACAGTACGGCGTCAACGGCCGCTCGCAATTACCGCGCGATCCCGCCTGGTACCTGGCGCAACGCCGTTTCACGCCGCCTAGCCCAGCGGGACGACATACTGGCTACAACCTCTTCGAACGCGCATTCCACGACATCCGCTACCGGGCGGCCAACGCGCTGTTCGCGCCGCGCTTTCCGCACTACCGCAGCCATCGTCCGAGAAACGGCTTCTTCGAATACGCGGGCCTCGCGGCGCGCGCATTGCGTCAGCGTCAGCATCACAAAGTCTCCGATCAGGTTACCCGGGAACTGCTCGACGCGAAGCAGCGGTACTACATCTTTCCGCTGCAACTGAATTCGGATGCGCAGATCGTCGTGCACTCGCCATTCGAGGGTGTGCGCCAAGCCATCAGCAAAGTCCTGACGTCGTTCGCGACGTACGCGCCGGCGGACACCTGCCTTGTCATCAAGAATCATCCGCTCGATACCGGCCTGATCGACCACCGCAGTCACGCGCTGAAACTCGCACGCGACCTCGGCATTGCCGAGCGCCTGCGTTTCATCGACGCCGGCCATCTGCCGACGCTGCTCGACAATGCGCGCGGCGTGGTCGTGGTGAACAGCACGGTGGGTCTGTCGGCGCTGCATCACCGCCGTCCGTTGATGGCGCTGGGCACGGCCATCTACAACATGCCCGGCCTGACCTGGCAAGGTTCGCTCGACGATTTTTGGCGCGACGCCGAGCAACCGGACATGAACTTGTACCAGGCCTTTCTCGACTACGTCGTGCATCACACGCAGATCAACGGCGACTTCTATACGAAGACCGGCATCGCGATGGCCGTAGCCGGCGCGGTGCAACGCCTGGAGGCCACCGAGCATGCATAAAGCCGCGCCGCGCCAGATCGTGATCACCGGCGCGAGTGCCGGTCTCGGCTGCGCGCTCGCGTTGGCTTATGCCGCGCCGGGCGTCGTGCTGGGCCTCGTCGGGCGCGACGCCGAGCGCCTTGAAGCGTCGGCGCAAGCCTGCCGCGCAAAAGGCGCGCAAGTGCAGACCGGCCTGATAGACGTGCGCGATGCCCACGCCATGCAAAGCTGGCTGCATCGATTCGACGACGCACACCCGATCGACCTGCTCATCGCCAACGCCGGCGCTGCCAGCACGCTTGCATCGCCGGCCGACTGGGAAGATCTGGAGCGCACGGCGGCGATCGTCGACACCAACTTCTACGGCACGATGCACGCAGCACTGCCGGTCATCGCCCGCATGCGTGCGCGCAAACACGGCCAGATCGCGTTGATCAGCTCGCTCGCCGCGTTGCGCGGCATGGCGATTTCTCCGGCCTATTGCGCGAGCAAAGCGGCGCTCAAGGCCTACGGCGATTCGGTCCGTCCGCTGCTGTCGCGAGACGGCATTCGCATGTCGATCGTTCTGCCAGGCTTCGTGAAGACCGCAATGAGCGACGTGTTCCCCGGCGACAAGCCGTTCCTCTGGTCCGCCGACAAAGCAGCCCGGCACATCCAGCACAAACTGGCGGCAGGTCGCACGGAAATCGCGTTTCCGGGCCTGCTCGCATTCGGCATGCGGCTCTTGCCGTTGCTGCCCGCAGCGCTCGCCGACGCGATTCTCGGTGGCCTGTCGTATCTGCCGCGCGAGGAGCATTGAGTGAACGCGATGCTCGCGCTCGACTTCGCTGCCGCGGCCGGCGTCGCGCTTCTGCCTGAAGCGCTTGCGAAGCCGCGCGCGTCGTTGCGCCGCTTGCCGCTCGCGTTCGCGCTGCACGTCGCGGCGATCGGATTCATCTGCACATGTCTCGTGCTGCTTACCGGGCGCGTGCGCTTTGCAGCCTTCGTTGCGATCGCCTTGGTGGCGCTGCTGGCGGGCGTCAGCAACGCGAAATACACGTCGCTGCGCGAGCCTTTCGTGTTTACCGATCTGAGCCTTTTCAGCCAGCTTTTCGCTCATCCGCGTCTTTATCTGCCGTTTCTGAGCGCCGGTACCGTTGCGGCAATCGTGCTCGGCGCCGTCGTGGTGGTCGCGGCGTTTCTGGCGGACGCACCACTGCCGCATCGGCCCACGGGCGCGCTGCTGCTTGCCGCCGGCGCGTGCCTGTCCGCCGCTTACGCGTGCGCCGCGCGTTTGCCGCTTACGCTGCATGCCGCCGACGATCAGCGACGCCACGGATTTTTCGCGGTTTTAATCGCGTATCTGCTGAACGGCATGAGGCCGGCCACCGCACGACAATTGCGCGCCGCGCTCGCCGCAGGCCCGTTCGCCAAGGGCATGCCGATGACGGCGCCCGACGTCATCCTGATCCAGAGCGAGTCCTTTTTCGACGCGCGGCGTCTGTCCCTGGCCATCGATCCATCGATCCTGCGCAACTTCGATACGGCGCGTCGCGAGTCGGTGCAGCACGGTGAACTCACGGTGCCCGCGTGGGGCGCGAATACGATGCGCACGGAATTCGCGGTGCTGACGGGCGCCGATCAGGACCGGCTCGGCTACGCGCGCTTCTATCCGTATGCGTTCGTGCGGCGCGCGAGCATGTCGCTTGCGTCATGGTTCAAGCGTGGCGGCTACCAAACCCTGGCGATTCACCCGTATTACGCGGATTTCTTCGGCCGCGCGCGGGCGTTCAGGCATCTTCAGATCGACCGGTTCGTCGACATCGAGGCATTCGCCGACGCGCCGCGCGCGGGCCCTTATGTTGCCGACATGGCGGTTGCCGGCGCGATCATCGACGCACTCGACGAAACACGTGCCGACCCCGCGTTCATCTTTTCGATGACGATGGAAAACCACGGCCCGCTGCATCTGGAAACAGTGCAGGCGGGCGAAAGCACGGCCTTTCACTCGCTTGGCGACGCTGCGCAGTGGCGCGATCTGACCGCTTATCTGCGCCACCTCGCCAACGCCGACGCGATGCTGGGCCGCCTGCTCGCCGCGCTGCGCGCGCGGCGCCGCGAGACGGTGCTGTGTTTTTACGGCGATCACGTGCCGGCGCTTTCGCATGTCTATGCGGCGCTCGGCAAGGAGCCGGCTTGCAGCGACTACTTTATCTGGCGCAACTACGGCGATGCGTCGGCGACCCGGGAAGATCTGAGCGCGGGGCAACTCGGTGTCGCGCTCGTCAAGGCGCTTGCGCCGGCGATACCGGGCGAGACACCAGCGCGTAGCCTGCACACGACAGAAGAACGATGAAGAAACAGATTGCGATTGTGGGGATGGCCTGCCGCTTCCCAGGCCATGTACAAAGTCCGGAAGATTTCTGGGCATTGCTGCGCGATGAAAAAGACGCGGTCACGCAAGTGCCGGCCGACCGTTTCGGCACGGAGTTTTACCGGCATCCGTCGAAGCGCGAGGCGGGCAAGAGCTATACGTTTTCCGCCGGCGTACTCGACGACGTCGCCGGTTTCGATGCGTCGTTCTTCGGTATTTCACCGCGTGAAGCGCAGCAGATGGACCCGCAGCAACGTCTGCTGCTCGAACTCGCCTGGGAAACCTTCGAGGATGCGGGCGTGCGTCCGCGCGAGATGGAAGGCAGCAACTGCGCGGTGTATGTCGGCGTCGCGAGTCCGGACTACGGCAACCGTTTCGTCGACGATCTGAACGCAATTGATCCTTATTCGGCAACGGGCAACACGCTCAGCATCGCGTCGAACCGTCTGTCGTATCTGTTCGATCTGCGCGGGCCGAGCGTGTCGGTCGACACCGCCTGCTCGTCGTCGCTGGTCGCGCTGCACCAGGCGTGTCAGGCGCTGCAGGCGGGCGACGCCGACGTGGCGCTCGCGGGCGGTGTCAATCTGCTGCTGCATCCGTTCGGTTTCGTGACGTTCTCGAAGGCCTCGATGCTGTCGCCGCGTGGCCGCTGCCGCGCGTTCGACGCCACGGGCGACGGTTATGTCCGCTCGGAAGGCGGCGCGCTCGTCATGCTGAAGACGCTGGAGCGCGCCCTGGCCGACGGCGATACGATCCACGCGGTGATTGCCGGTACGGGCGTGAACTCGGATGGCTATTCGCAGGGCGGCATCAGCGTGCCGGGCGCGGTGACCCAGGCGGCGCTGCTGCGCATGGTCTACCAGCGCGCCGGCGTCGATCCGCGTTCGCTCGCTTATGTCGAGGCGCACGGCACCGGCACCGCGGTCGGCGATCCGATCGAGGCGCGTGCGTTGATGGAGGTCGCGTCGGCGGGGCGGCCGGCCGATCGGCCGCTGCTGATCGGTTCCGTGAAAACCAATGTCGGGCACCTTGAAACCGCTTCGGGCATGGCGGGTTTGATCAAGGCGATCCTGTGCCTGAAACATCGCGCGGTGCCGAAAACGCTGCATTTCGAAACCCCCAATCCGGCGATCGATTTCGTCGGCGGCCGGTTGCGCGTGGTCGATCGTTTGACGTCGCTCGAATCGCCCGATGGGGCCGCCGAGCCGCTCGTGGTCGGCGTCAACTCGTTCGGTTTCGGCGGCACGAACGCGCATGTCGTGCTGCGCGAAGCGCCTGCCGCGCCCCCCGCGGCTGCAATCAAAGCGGAAGCCGACGAGGCCGACGAAGCCGGCGGAACGCCGCTGCCGCTCATTCTGTCGACGCGCGCCGCGGCCGCGTTGCCGCAACTCGCAGCTCGCTATCTGAGCGCGCTCGATAACGGCACGCCGTGGAATCTGCTGGCAGCCAACGCCGCGCACCGGCGTCAATGGCTCAAGCACCGCGCGATCGTCGCGCCGTCGACAGACGCTGAAGCTCGGGCGGCGCTCGCCGCGCTGACCGAGGCGGCATCGGAGCACACGGAAGCGGTGCTCGTGCGCGGTGAAGCACCTGGCGACGACGGCCGCCTCGCGCTCGTGTTTTCCGGCAACGGTTCGCAGTGGGCCGGCATGGGCAAGCAGTTGCTCGACCAGGAGCCCGTATTCGCCGCCGCGCTCGAGGAACTCGACGCACTCTGGCGCGCTGACGGCAGCCCTTCGTTGCTCGACGTGTTGCGCGAAGGTGTGGGCGTCGAATGTCTTGCCGCCACCGAGCATGCGCAGCCGCTGCTGTTCGCGATTCAGGTCGGCGTGGTGCGCGTGCTCGACGCGCGCGGTGTGGTGTATGACGTGTGCGTCGGCCATAGCGTCGGCGAAGTCGCGGCGGCGTGGGCGGCGGGGGCGTTGACGCTGGAGCAGGCCGTGCACGTGATCCGGATTCGCAGTCGCGCGCAGGCGAGCACGCGTGGCGCCGGCAGAATGGCGGCCGCGGGTCTCGGCGAAGCGGCGATGCGTACGCTGATCGAGCAGGCGGGGCTGGACACGACGGTGGAAATCGCCGGCGTCAATAGCCCGCAGGCGGTGACGCTTGCCGGCCCGCTCGATGCGCTGCAAACGCTCGACGCCGCGGTGAAAGCGGGCGGCCGTTTCTTCCAGATGCTCGATCTCGACTACGCGTTCCACAGCCGACAGATGGACCCGATCGAATCGGACGTGCTCACGGGCCTTGCGGACCTCGCGCCGAATGCCGCCACGCGCAGCTTCGTCTCGACGGTGACGGGGGGCGAGCTCGCGGGTAGCGAGCTGGACGCGCGTTACTGGTGGCGCAATATCCGCGAGCCGGTGCGTTTCGGCGAGGCTATCGCGCGAATTGCCGAAAAGGGTGTGCGCCTGTTCCTCGAAATCGGCCCGCATTCGATTCTGCGCACTTACGTGACGCAAACGCTCGACGAGGCGCGCATCGCCGGTCGCTCGCTGCCGACGCTCAAGCGCCAGCACGACGACGCAAAGATGCTGCATAACGCGATCTACGCCATGGTCGCAAACGGCGTACACGTAAGCGTCGACTGTTTCGCTCCATCAGGCAAACGTGTGCGTCTGCCGTCCTATCCCTGGCAGCACGAGCGCCATTGGCTTGGCCCGACCGCCGAGGCTTATAACCTCGTCAACCGGCGCCGCGAACATCCGCTGCTCGGTTATCGTCTGCGTGAACATGCGCTCGCATGGGAAAACCAGCTCGATCCCGCGAGCCTGCCGATGCTTGCCGATCACGTGGTCGACGGCGGCGCGGCGTTTCCCGGCGCGGGCTACGTGGAGATGGCGCTGGCTGCCGCGCGCGTGCATTTCGGCACGACGAGCTGTGCGGTCGAAAATATTGAAATCCGTCTGCCGGTCGTATTTCAGCCGCAGCATGCGAAGCTGTTTCGCTTCACCGTCGACGTGCGCACTGCGGGCTTCACGATCGAAACGCGCGATCGCATGTCCGACGAGGCGTGGTCACTGAACGTCACGGGGCGTCTGCTCGCCAGCGGTTGCGCGCTGGGCGCGGGTAGCGGGCGTGATGGAAACGGCACGGCGCACACTTTGCCTTGCACCGCGATGATCGATCTGCTGGCGCGGCCGGCAATGTCCGGTGACGCGTTGTATGCGAACACCGCCGCGATCGGCCTGAGCTATGGACCCGCGTTCCGCTGGGTGCGCGCGGTGCATGTCGATGCGAACGCCGCTATCGCACTCGCCGAAGTGGAAATGCCGGCCGTGCTCGCACAATCTGCCGAGGCCGCCAATGCGTATGCGCTGCATCCGGCGCTGATGGACAGCGGGTTTCATCCACTATTCGCCCTGCTCGCCTCGGAGCAGGGCGAGGCCGGGCAGGCGGCCTATGTTCCGGTGCAAATGGGCCGCATCGACTATCTGCGCGGCGATGCTGTCCACTACGTGCTTGCGCGCATCGAGCGGCGCAGTCCGCATTCGGTCGTCGCGTCGTTCGAATTGGCCGATGCGCAAGGCGTGATCGTCGCGCGTCTGAGTGCGTGCCGGTTCCGCCGCGTCGATTTGATGGGCCGGCGTCAGCAGGCGCCCGGACACTACACGTATATCGTCGAAGCCAAACCGCTCGCCGGCGATGTCGACGCGCACACCTTGCCCAGGCCGGCCGCATTGCTCGCGGACGCGACCACGGCTCTCGCCGAGCGAGAGGACGAAGCGCGCCGACACCTGCATTTGACGGAGATGCTGCCGTTGCTCGACGTGCTCGCGGGCGCGTACGCATTGCGCGCACTCGATGCGTTGAACGTGTTCGAACAGCCGGCGCTGCCCGACTGCGCGAACCCCGTATTGCTGGCCCGACTCGCGCAGATCGCCGTCGAAGACGGGCTCGCGCGATACGACGGCACGCGTCTCGTACGCGACGACGAGGCCTGCGCGAACCTGCCCGGCATCGACGAGTTGTGGCGGGACATGCTGGCGCAGTCGCCCACGCACGTCGCGGAGCTGACGCTGCTCGCACACTGCGGTGCGGCGTTGTCCGCGGTGTTACGCGGCGAGGTGAGCGGGGCGCAGATTCTGCCGTCTGCGCGCAGCAGCCTCGTCGAGCATTTCTTCGAGGCGTCGCCGACATGGGCGCATGTAAACGCGCTGACCGGCGCATGCCTGCATCGGCTGATCGAAGGCTGGAGCGAGCCGCGCCGCCTGCGTGTGCTCGAACTCGATTCGCCGCTGAGCGACGTGTTGCAACCGCTTGCGGTGCACATGCCCGCTTCGCGTTGCGACTATACGATCGCGGGTACGCGTGAGCAGTTGAGCGGCTTCGATGCCGGCGAGCATCCGTCGCTGCGTATCGCAACCGTCGAGTTCGGCGCGACACCGCAGCTTTCGGGCGTGGACGCAAGCGAACGCTACGACGTCGTCGTGGCAAGCCATGTGCTGGCCGAGCAGAGCGAGCCGCGTGCGTTGCTGGCCGCGTTGCGCGGCTGGCTGGCTCCGGGCGCCCTGGTCATCGTCGCGGAGCCGCGCAACAGCCGTTTCGCCGATATCGTCTTCGACCTCGACGCGCACGCCGCGCTCGCTCACGCGCGGCGCGCGGCATGGCTGTCGCCGCAGGCGCTGACGCAGCTATTCAAGGACGCGGGCTTCGAACAGGTCGCGCGATATGCGGAGCTCGGGCTCGATCTCGAGGGGGCGCCCACACTGCTGGTCGCGCGCGCGCCGCTGGCGGTTGCGGATGCGGTCGAGGCGAGCCAGGTCCGCCCATTGCCCACGCATTGGTCGCTGCTGTGCGCAACGCCGAACGCCGTCGCTGATACCTTGGCCGCGGCGCTGCAAGCGGCCGGTCACACCGCGTCGAGCGCCACGCTGCAAGCGGTGCATCACGATATCAGCAAACTGGCGACGCCGATGGGTGCCGCGTGTCACGTCGTGTTCATCGCGCCGGACGAGCCGTTGTCCGCCGCGGCCGACGGCGCCGAAGTCATGCGCGCGCAGCAGCAGACCACGCTTGCGCTCGCTCGGCTCGTGCGCGATCTGGCCGCGGTGTCGGACGTGATCCGGCCGCAACTCTGGATCATCACGCGCGGCGGTGCGCCCGTCGCGGCGCCATTCACCGATGCCGCAGCGTTGCGTCCCGAGCAGGCCGCGCTGTGGGGGCTCGGCCGCGTGCTGGCCAACGAACATCCCGAACTGGCGTGCCGCCTGATCGACGTATCCCCGGCGAAGGGCGACGCAGCTGCTCTGCTTGCGCGCGAATTGCTGATGTCCGACGGCGAGGAAGAAGTGCTGCTGACGGCGCATGGCCGTTACGTGACGCGGATGTTGCCGGCGGCGAACGCGGCGTTGCGCGGCACGGCAGCCGAACCGCTGCGCGCACGCAACGAAGCGGCGGTGCTGGGTTTCGCGTCGCCGGGTTCGTTGCGCAATCTCGAATGGTTCGTGCTGCCGCCTCGCGAACTCGCGGCGGATGAAGTGGAAATCGAGCCGGTCGCAACGGGTCTGAATTTCCGCGACGTGATGTACGCGATGGGTCTGCTCTCGGACGAAGCGGTCGAAAACGGCTTCGCGGGCGCGACGATCGGCATGGAACTGTCCGGGCGTGTCACGCGGGTTGGCGCTCGCGTGCAGAACTTCGCGGCGGGCGATGCCGTGCTCGGCTTTGCACCCGCGTCGTTCGCGAGCCGTGTGTACACGAAAGCGGAGGCGATCGCGCACAAGCCTGTGCGTCTCACGTTCGAAGAGGCGGCGACGGTGCCGACCACATTCTTCACCGCGTACTACGCCTTGTGCGAGCTGGCGCGTTTGCGGCGTGGCGAGCGGGTGCTCGTGCATGGGGCCGCGGGCGGCGTGGGGATCGCGGCGATACAGCTCGCGAAGCATCTGGGCGCGGAGGTGTTTGCCACGGCGGGCAGCCGCGAGAAGCGTGAGTTCGTGCGTCTGCTCGGCGCGGACCACGTGCTCGACTCGCGCAGCCTCGCGTTTGCCGACGAAATCCACGAGCGCACGCAAGGCGCGGGCGTCGACATCGTGCTCAATTCGCTGGCCGGGGAAGCGATGGTGCGCAGTATCGACACGCTGCGTCCGTTTGGCCGTTTCCTTGAACTCGGCAAGCGTGATTTCTATGAAAACAGCCGCATCGGGCTCAGGCCGTTCCGCAACAACATCAGCTATTTCGGCATCGATGCCGACCAGTTGATGAGTGCGCTGCCGGAACTCACCGCGCGTCTGTTCGACGACGTGATGCGGCTGTTCGCGGACGGCACGCTGTATCCGCTGCCCTATCGCGCATTTGCGGCCGAGCGCGTTGAAGAGGCCTTCCGCCACATGCAGCAGGCGCGGCAGATCGGCAAGATTCTCGTCACGTATCCGGCTGGTACGCCGAGCCCCGCGCGGCCCATCGAAGAGGCGCTCGCGCTGCAACTCGATCCGGCCGCCGCGTATCTGATCGTCGGCGGCACGGGCGGGCTCGGTTTCGCCACGGCGCGCTGGATGCTGTCGCGCGGTGCGCGTCATCTCACGCTGGCAAGCCGCTCCGGCGTCCTTGCGCCGGAACTCGCCGGCGAAGTCGCGAGCTGGCAGGCGCAGACCGGCGCAGAAGTGAGCACGGTGGCGTGCGATGTCACCGACGTGGGCGCGCTCGACGCGTTGCTCGCGGATATCGCGCAACGCGGCACGCCGCTCAAAGGCGTGCTGCACTCGGCGATGGTCATCGACGATGGTCTCGTGCGCAATCTCGACGATGAGCGTTTTACCGCGGTGCTCGCGCCGAAGGTTGCCGGCGCGTGGAATCTGCATCGCGCGACGCTCGGCATGAAACTCGATTGCTTCGTGCTCTATTCGTCGGCGACGACCTTCCTCGGCAATCCGGGACAATCGAGTTACGTGGCGGCGAACAGCTTCCTCGAAGCGCTGGTCGCGCAGCGTCGCGCAGCCGGTTTGCCGGGGACCTGCATGGCGTGGGGGCCGCTCGACGACGTCGGTTTCCTCGCGCGCAATGCGGGGACGCGTGAAGCATTGCAGGCGCGTATTGGCGGCGTGTCGATCACGTCGGCTGAAGCGCTCGCGGCACTCGAACGCGCGCTGGTCGGCATGACCGCGGGCGAGGCCGTGGTGCGGCTCGACTGGCAGGCGCTCGCGCTGGGCATGCCGGCGGCGCGTGCGCATCGCTATGCCGAACTGCACGCGCGCGGCAGCCATGAACCGGCGCGTCAGGGCAGCGTGCAGATGCGTGAACAGATCGCGGGTATGCCGCTCGCCGATGCGTTGCGTCTGGTCGAGGAAACGCTGCAGGCGCAGATTGCGCGAATCCTGCACATGTCGCCGGAAAAAATCGAAACCGGTCGCTCGATTCTCGACATGGGCATGGATTCGTTGATGGGCATGGAGCTCGGGATGGCGGTCGAGGAGCGCTTCGAGGTCAAGCTGTCGATCATGACGATGGCCGAAGGCGCGACCGTGCATTCGCTCGCGCAACGGATCGTCGAATCGATCCAGACGCACGGCGAGACCGCCGAGCCGGGAAGCGGCGCGGCGCAGATGGCCGGGCAAGTTGCGGCGGTTGCCGCGCAGCATGCGCTCGACGTTGGCACGCATGCGCTGGCCGACGTTGCCGATGCGTTATCGGCGCAGAGCGCCGTGCCGGAGCTGCTCTGATGCACGCGCCCGCAGGCTGGAGCCACCGGGAGGGAACGCTCGCGCGCGAGCTCGTGCTGAGTGGTCATGGGCTGCACACCGGCCGCCGCGTGAACGTGCGCGTTTTGCCTGGCACGTCGAACAGTCCACGAAGCATCGTGTTTCGACGCGTGCAGCAGGGCAAGGTGCTCGCCGAATTCGCAGTGAGCCCGGCATGGCGGCGCGCTCAGCCGCTGTGCACGATGCTGGAGTCGGCCGGGGGCGTGCGCGTGCGCACGGTCGAGCACCTGCTCGCGTCGTTGCTGGCGTGTGAAATCGATCGCGCGACGGTCGAGCTGGACGCCGAGGAAGTGCCGATTCTCGACGGCAGCGCGCAACCCTGGCTCGACGCCATTCGCGCGTGCGGACGCGTCGAGTTGCCTGAGGCGAAGCGTTTCATTCGCGTACTGCGTCCCGTCGAAATCGTGGACGACGCGGGCACGCGCGACGAACGCAGCCTGTCGGTCGAACCCGCGTCCGCCTATGAAATGACCGTGCGCAATGACCTGAAAGGCTTTGGCGAATTGCGCTGGGATGGAGCGCTAACGCCGGCGAGTTTTGCCGGCGAGATTGCGCCGTCGCGTTCGTATGGGCGCGTCAAATGGGCGATTCCCGCGATTCTCGCCGGTTACGTGCGCGGCATGCCGATTCTGCGCGGCGCGCGGTTGTCCTGTACCGCGGCGATCGTTGGCAATCGCGTGCTGGGCGGCATGCGCGTACCCGACGAATTCGTCCGGCACCGGGTACTCGATCTGGTCGGTGACATGGCAATGGCCGGTGCGCCGTTGCTCGGCCGCGTACGCGCGCTGCGGCCAAGCCATGAAATGAACTACCGGCTCGTTGCCGCGCTGCTCGCCGATTGCGATGCGTGGGAATGGGCCGAATTCGCGAGCTGAACGGGCTCGCACACGGGATGAGCGAAACACTATGGGACTGGGCGATCACCTTCGTCAGCAACTCGCCGCGAAGGCATTGAAGCGGCAACTGGAACGCGTGTCCAAAGAAGCGGATACGCCGGGCGTGCCGCTCCCGGCCGCAGGTGCCGGCGCAGCGCGGGATGCCGCGCGCGCCGAACTGTGCCGCTTCGAAAGCATGCCTGGTTATCAGCAGGTCGAAATATTGCGCCAGATGGGCGACACGCTGCGGGTGCAGTCGCCTTTCTTCCGCGTGCACGAAGGCGTGGCGGGGGCGACGACGCGGATCGGCGGGGTCGAGTATCTGAACTACGCGAACTATAACTACCTCGGAATGGCCGGCGATCCGCGCGTCTGCGAGCGCGCGAAAGAGGCGATCGACCGCTATGGCACGTCGGCATCGGCAAGTCGCATGGTGGCGGGAGAGCGCCCGGTGCAGCGCGAGCTGGAAGCCGCGCTCGCGACGTTTTACGAGGTCGACGACTGTGTCGTGTTCGTCAGCGGTCATGCAACCAACGTGACGGTGATCGGCTCGCTGTTCGGCCCGGGCGATCTGATCGTGCACGATTCTCTCGCGCACAACAGCATCGTGCAGGGCGCGCAGTTGAGCGGCGCGAAACGACTGAGCTTTCCGCACAACGACTGGCAAGCGCTCGATGCGCTGCTCGCGCGCGTGCGGCACGATTACAGGCGCGTCCTGATCGCGATCGAGGGCCTCTACAGCATGGATGGCGATATCCCCGAGCTCGCGCAGTTCGTCGATATCAAGCGCCGGCATGCGGCGTTTCTGATGGTCGATGAAGCGCATTCGCTCGGCGTGCTGGGCGAGCGGGGCAAAGGCGTGCGCGAGCATTGCGATGTCGCAAGCGGCGACGTCGACATCTGGATGGGCACGCTGAGCAAGACGCTGGCCGGCTGCGGCGGGTTCATCGCCGGTTCGCAGGCATTGATCGACATCCTGCGGCATCTCGCGCCGGGCTTTCTGTACAGCGTGGGTCTCGCTCCCGCGTTGGCGGCGGCGGCACTCGCGGCACTCGAATACATGGCCGCGGAACCCGAGCGGGTGACGCGACTGCGCGCACGCGGGCAGCAGTTTCTCGACGAAGCGCGCGCTGCGGGATTCGATACCGGCAAGAGCGCGGGATATGCGGTTATTCCGATCATTACCGGCAGCACGCTGAAAGCCGCGCAATGGGCCAACGCGATGTTCGCGGACGGCATCAACGTGCAGCCGATTTTCTATCCGGCGGTCGAGGAAAAAGCTGCGCGTCTGCGATTTTTCATCTGCTCGACGCACGAGCCGGAGCAGATCAGCCGGACCATTGCGGCACTTAAACGTCTGCCTCGCTGACGCCACCACAACAACACTTATCTCACCATGTACGCCGTAGAACCCGCAAGCGCGAGTGCATTTCCTTGCGACAACGAACCGGTCTCGCTGCGCTTTCGCTCCGCGCGCGCGGAAGACGCGAAAGCGTGCGCGCCGTTGATTTTCGCGTCGGGTGTGCGCGAATTCAGCTTCTTTCTCGGCGAACCGGCCGATACGTGCGTCGCATTTCTGGCCTTTGCGTTCGCGTCGAAATCCGGACGCTTTTCGCATCGGCGTCATCGTGTGGCCGTACATTCGGACGATCGGCCGCTCGCGGTGCTGGCGCTGCATGATGGGCGTGGCACGTGGCTCGACGATCCGCATGCCGCACTGATGCTGCTGCGGTTTTTCGGCGTGCGCCGCACGCTCCGGATGCTGTTGCGCGGGCTCGTTCTGGAAAGCGAGTTGCCGGCGCCGAAGTCGTCGCAAACGCTGATCGCGCATTGCGCGACGTTCGAGCCGATGCGTGGTACGGGGGTGTTCAGCGCGCTATTTGCCGATGCCATGCGCACGGAGGCGACGGCCGCGCAAGGACGTGGCGCCGCGAGCAGCGAAAGCCGGCGGCAGATCGTGCTCGACGTGCTGGTCAGCAATACGCGCGCCTACGATTTATACCGGCGCCTCGGCTTTGTCGAGTTGCCGCGCCGTGCTCCGGTTTCGCAGCGCCTGCCACGTGAGCTGGAATCGGTTCGGCTGGAGTGGGCCGGCAAGGATTGATGAGGGTCCCGTGCGAGGCAGACACGGACGTTACGATGCAGTCGATTCACGAAAACATACAAGGAATGAAATCATGCATATCCATCCAGTGATTCTTTGCGGCGGCAGCGGCACGTGGCTGTGGCCGATGTCGCGTGGGGGATATCCGAAGCAGTATCTGAAGCTGACCGGGGAGCATACGCTGGTTCAGCAAACCGCACTGCGATTGGGCGGCATTGCCGATATCGTCACGCCTATCGTCGTCACGAACAACGAGCAACGCTTTCTCGTGGCCGAACAATTGCGTCAGGTCGACGTGACCTCGTCGGCAATCGTGCTCGAACCCGTGAGCCGCAATACCGCGCCGGCGATTGCCGCCGCGGCGCTGCTCGCGCTGCGTGACGGGCCGGACGCGTTGCTGCTCGTGCTACCGTCCGATCATGTGATCGCCGGTGAGGCGGCCTTCGTCAAGGCGGCGGAAGCCGCGGCGCATATCGCGAAAGACGGACGTCTCGTTACGTTCGGTATTACGCCAACCGAGCCGCATACCGGCTATGGCTACATTCGCGCCGGCGCGCCGCTGATCGACGACGCAGCGGTGTTCGCGGTCGACTCGTTCGTCGAAAAGCCCGACGCTGCCACCGCGCAGCGTTTTATCGACGATGGCCGCTATTACTGGAACAGCGGCATGTTCATGCTGAAGGCGTCCACGTATCTGGAAGAACTGCGGCGCTATGAACCCGACATCGCGCGGCAGGCTGAGCTTTCGCTGCAGGCCGCGCAGCAGGATAGCGATTTCGTGCGGCTGGATGCCGGCGCGTTTGCGGCATGCCCGAATATTTCCGTCGACCACGCCGTGATGGAGAAGACCGACCGCGCGGCCGTGGTCGCGGTTGCCGACCTCGGCTGGAACGATATCGGTTCGTGGACCGCGCTGGCCGATATCGCCGCGCTTGACGCGCAGAACAACGCACTGATCGGCGACGTGCTGACAGATTCAGTGAGCAATTCGTATATTCGCGCCGAGCATCGGCTGGTGGCCGCGATCGGTCTGGAGAACATCGTCATCGTCGAGACCGCGGATGCCGTGCTGGTGGCGCATCGCGACAAGGCGCAGGAGGTGAAGAAGATCGTCGCGCAACTGAACGAGATGGGGCGCCACGAGTCGGTCACGCATCGCCGGGTGGTGCGGCCATGGGGTTCCTATGAGGGCATCGACAACGGCGATCGTTTCCAGGTCAAGCGCATTATTGTCAGCCCGGGGGCGCAACTGAGTCTGCAGATGCATCATCATCGCGCGGAACATTGGATCGTCGTCAAGGGTACTGCGCTCGTCACGAATGGCGACAAGGAAATCATCCTGACCGAGAACCAGTCGACCTACATCCCGCTCGGCGTCACGCACCGGCTGATGAACCCCGGCAAGATTCCGCTCGAACTGATCGAGGTGCAGTCGGGCGCTTATCTTGGCGAGGACGATATCGTACGGTTTGAAGATACTTACGGGCGTGTGGCAAAGGCTTGATGCCGGCCCAACCAACTTTGTCGAACTGCCGAGGCGCAAGCCACGCTCGCCGCGTCTGCCAATGGCATTGGAATCGGTGCGCATGCGCTTCGAAACGCGTGAATGATTTCGGGCAGTAGACGTGCCTGAAGTTTCACGGCAGGCAAACGCCGTTGATGCTTTCTTCATGAAGTGAGCGTGGCATATCAGGAAGGGCAGGGTTATGGATATACTGATAAAGAAAATCTGCACGCTTATCCATCGCTCAGCCCCCCGCTCTATCTCCCGGAGAATGCATGTCCCAGTCCAACCCGGTCGACTACACCGACGCATCGCCTGAAGTCAAAGCCGTCTACGACGACATCAAGCAGATGCGCCAGGTCGACGACGTGAACAACTTCTGGAAGTACATCGCTCAACATCCGCCGACGCTCGCGCGCACGTGGGACAGTCTGAAGGAGGTCATGGCGCCCGGCACGCTCGATCCGCTCGTCAAGGAGCTGTTGTACGTCGCGGTCAGTGTGACCAATAACTGTGGCTACTGCGTCGCGAGTCACACGGCGGCAGCGCGTCGCGCAGGCATGACCGACGAGATGTTCGGCGAACTGCTCGCGATCGTCGGCATGGCCAACGAAACCAATCGGCTCGCGGTCGGCTATCGTGTGCCGATCGATCCGGCCTTCGAATAAGCGTGTGAAGCGCACGCGGCGGCCGGTTCACGCGAGACGGGCCGCAGCGATTGCGTTGCTGCGCGCGCCAGTACTACGCGCGGTGTTCGCAGTGGCGCTCACAATGGCACGGTGTGCCCCGGCTGTGGGTAGCAAATCGGCGTACGGACCGGCCCGCAGCCGGGATGTCCTGGCGGGCAGGGGTTCCCGTGCGGCGGGACGCGCATCGGCGGCGGCTCGTTGTGACACCAGTTGGGCTCTGCGCGTTTGAAGCATGCGTTGCCGCCGCGTACGGTTTGCGCGCCGGCGCGGTCGGGTTCGTCGCAGCGCGACAGGTCGCCAGGGATGAGACTCGTCATGAGTCGAACCGCCAACACTTCAACATATCAGCAAACCACCAAACCAGCCGATCACCCGCGGACCCACTCCGCCAGCAATCCGGGCAACTCGGCCATATCCGTGAACACCCGCACGACCCCCGCGCCATGCAACGCGGTTGCGCTGCTATGCGCCAGGTGCGACGGGCAGTAACCAAACACCGTCGCACCCGCCGCGACTCCGGCAGTCGCACCCGTCACCGTATCCTCGATCACCGCGCAGCGTTGCGGGTCCACGCCGAGCGCCGCGGCCGCCGCGAGATACACGTCGGGAAACGGCTTGCTGCGCGGCATCTCGTGACCGCTGAAGATGCGCCCTTCGAAGCAGTCGAGCATGCCGGCCTTTGCGAGCTGCAACTCGACCTTGACGCGGTCCGCACCCGAGGCGACCGCAATGCGTCCATCGAGCGTTTCGTGTAGCGAACGCACCACCGCGCCCGCGCCGGCGATCGCCTGTAATTCGTCGTCGAGTGCCGCGTTGCGCCGCGCGCGGAACTGCATGAGCCAGTCGGTGGTGATCGCGAAGCCGGTGCGTGCCTCGATCAGCGGGGCTTCGTCCTTGACGGCCTTGCCGACGAAAATGCGCATCGTCTCTTCGACGCTCAGGTGCCAGCCAAGCTCGCCGAGCATCTCGGTGAGCACGCGGTTCGTGATGGGTTCGGAGTCGACGAGCACGCCGTCGCAATCGAAGAGCACGGCATCGAAGGGGAAATCGGCCATCGGGCAGTGTAGGGAAAAGAGTCGCTGAAGCGGCAAGGATACCGTACCGGCCATTTCCCGCGAATCGGGCGACGGATTTCTCCCGCCACCGCGTTCAAGCAGAAACGGCGCCGTTTTCAGGCTCCGGCTCTTTCTGGTCCTTTGGGGAGAAACCGACATGACCTCGAATCGCATCGCCCGCCTACTGGGCTCCACGCTCGCCGCCGCGTTGTGCTGTGCCGCCACGCTGACGGCCGCGCCCGCCAGCGCCGAAATCATCATCGCGCCGATGGCGCCGCCGCCACCGCGCGTCGAAGTCGTTCCCGCGCCGCGGGCGGGCTATGTATGGGATCAGGGCCACTGGCACTGGCGGTACGGCCGTTACGTGTGGGCGCCGGGGTACTGGCGGCCGGTTCGCGTCGGCTATCACTGGGTGCCCGGGCATTGGGTGCAGCGTGGTCCGAACTGGCGCTGGGTCGAGGGGCATTGGGCCTGAGCATTGGACTTGAGTCTTGCGGCTGTGTCACCGCTTCCCATAACGTGCTGCGCGTTTGTCGACGCGAAGCCTCATTCAGTCACTGAGGCAGGTTTGCCATGAAAATACTCGTGATGATTGTGCTGGCGGTCTCGCTCGCCGGCTGTGTGGTGTACCCGGCGCGGCCGGCTTATTACCGGCCGGGGATCGTCGTATATTGACCGGGTTGACGGAACAGCACGCGGCGCATGAAGCGGTACAAGGCGTGGTACCAGGCGCAGTACAAGGCGCGGCGCAACGAGCGAAGGAGCGGCGGCGAGTGAACGATCTTCATGCAGTGAGACGGTCCGTGCCAACCCGCGTCATGTCGCGCTGGAGCGCCGCGCCTTGAGCGAAGCCCCACCCGATCCCGACGCCGAGCTGATCGCCCAGATCGGCCGCGAGGAGCCCGGCGCGGTTCGCTCGCTCGTCGCGCGCAAGCTGCCGCGGCTGCTTGCGCTCGCCACGCGCATGCTCGGCGATCGCATGGAAGCGGAGGATGTCGCGCAGGAGGTGTTCGTGCGAATCTGGAAGCAGGCGGCGCGCTGGCGCGAGGGCGAAGCGAAATTCGACACGTGGATGCATCGCGTCGCGCTCAATCTCTGCTACGACCGTCTGCGCGGCCGGCGCGAAGACCCGAACGACGAACTGCCCGACATGGCCGATCCCGCCGCGCCGCCCGAGGCTCGGCTCGAGGCGCGAGCCGAGAGCGAGCGGGTTCGCGCGGCGCTTGCCGCGTTGCCGGCTCGCCAGCGCGAGGCGCTCGTGCTGACCTACCACCAGGAAATGTCGAACCTCGACGCGGCCGCCCTGATGGGCGTCAGCGTCGATGCGCTGGAAAGTCTGCTGGCCCGCGCGCGCCGCAATCTGCGCACTCAACTGGCCGGCGGCAGTGGCCTTGGCAAGGACAAGTCATGACACCCGAAAGATTTCATCAGATCGTCGAAGCCTACGGCGCCGATGCGCGCCGCTGGCCGCCGCACGAACGCGCGGCGGCGCAGGCATGGGCGCGCTCGCATCGCGTTGAGGCCGATGCCGCGCTCGCGCAGGCGGCC